>JAGRHW010000420.1 GCA_020444765.1 Gammaproteobacteria bacterium
TTTTATTATTTCAGATCATACCTTAGCTGAACCCGGTGGAGGGTTTACCGCCGGCAGTGTTTTTGTTTCCGGATTTCTTGAAAAAATGACCTCTCTGGCTAGCAACGAGCAAACCCCGCGATACAGAACCAGCGGCTTTTTATTCGCCGGCTCGGCGATTCTGCTGTTTTCCCTGAAACCGATTTTTATCAAGCTCGCCTATGAATATCCGATAGACAGCGTCACCCTGATGACACTGCGAATGGGCTTTTCCCTGCCCTTGTATATTTTGATCGGCATCTATCTGCTGGTAAAAAAAAGAATCGATCCGGTACTTGCTCTCGGCACGCTGCCGAAAACCATTATGACGGGTATGCTTGGCTATTACGGCGCAAGTTATTTTGATTTAACAGGCTTGCATTATATTTCCGCGCAACTGGAACGCCTGATTCTGTTCTCCTATCCGAGCCTGGTGGTCATACTCGGTTATTTCTTTTTCAAAACACCCATCCAGGGCGGAACGATTCCGGCACTGCTGCTGACCTATACCGGCATTCTTGCCTTGTTTGTGCATGACATCAGCCTGTCGGGTCAGGCCCATGCCTTCGGCGGCGTGCTGGTGTTTATCGGCGCTGTCTTGTTTTCCCTGTATATTCTGTTCAGTAAATCGGTCATCGATAAAATCGGCAGTATGGCATTTACCTGCATTGCCATGACCGCTGCCAGCATCGCCATTCTGCTGCACTTTTCCATCAGCAGGGAGCTCAGCGATCTGCACCAGCCGATGCCGGTTTATCTGGCGGCCTTCGCCATTGCCATGTTATCCACGGTTTTACCGTCGTTTCTGATCAGTGAAGCGATCAACCGCATCGGCACGAACGCGACCAGCATTATCGGTTCGAGCGGCGCGCTGGTCACCTCGGTACTGGCAGTCGGCATACTCGGGGAGGATTTCACGCCCTACCACGTGATCGCCCTGGTACTGGTCACCAGCGGCATCGTATGGCTGGGACGTGCCGGACGCCGGTGACATCGTCGGGTCAGTAACCCAGCTGCGTCGACAACTTGCGCCCGGCCTCGATCAGCACTTCGATCCATTCATCCCGGCGCCGGTCGATCGGTGAGGATACCGACAGGCCGGCGACCGCGGTGCCGGTGTTGTCGTAAATCAGCACGCCAATGCAGCCGACATCGATTTCGGCCTCTTCGTTGTCCAGCGCGTAACCGTTTTCAACCGCATCGAGACACTCCTGTTTGAGGCGTTCGACGCTGTTGATCGTATGGCGCGTGTAGGCCGGCAGATTGGTGCGCTTGGCGTAACCTTCGATGGCCGCTTCGCCGGCGACGCCGAGTATCAGCTTGCCAACCGCGGTCACGTGTAACGGCGCGCGACTGCCGACCAGTTGCTGCACATGCATCATGCGGTTCGGCGTGGCCTTTTCGATATACACCACTTCGTCGCCCTCGCGGATGGTCAGGTTCACCGACTCGTTAAGGCGGTCACGCAGTTCCTCGAGAATCGGCAGCGCCAGCGAACGAAGGTCGATATTGCTGTGCAGGCGCACGCCCAGTTGCAGCAGGCGAATACCGAGGCGGTAATTGCCGGCGCTGTCCTTTTCGACGAAACGATTCTGGATCAACGAAGCGAGAATACGGAACGCGGTAGAACTGTGAAAGCCGGTTTCCGCGCTCAGCACCTTGAGGCTGACCGGCTCCGGATAACGTGCAATGGCATTCAACAGTTCCGCGGCGCGGTCTATCGACTGAATTCGGTAAGCTTGATGGTCTGCCATACGATGTTACGCAAAGTACCCTACGTGAATTTCGATATATAAAAAATTAATTAAAAATCGAAATATATTCTACTGCTGAATTGCCCACTCGGTCGTACAAGGCTTAGAAAATAAAAAGTAAGGATTTAGTTTTCATATAGTAAAAAATAAGTCTGCCGTCCCGCATTATACGGCGACTTTTCATAATACGAAATAAATGCCGTATTGAGAAAAATTACCAGCTTCTCTATCGTCAAGCCCAGCTTTACGACGACGCGAGGACATAAGCTCATGCTCGACATGAATCCGGTTTTCATCCCCGGGCCAACCAACATTCCCGATCGCCTCAGAAACGCGATGCATCTGCAAAGCCGCGATCACCGCGCACCCGATTTCGTGGAAACCTTCGCGCCGGTATTGCGCGACTGCAAACGCGTTTTTGGCACGGACAGTGGCGAGGTCATCCTGTTTCCGTCCAGCGGTACCGGCGGCTGGGAAGCGGCCATCAGCAATACCCTGTCGCCCGGTGACAAGGTATTGATTGCGCGTTACGGCATGTTTTCGCACCGCTGGATCGATCTGTGCCAGCGTCACGGCCTCGATGTCGATATTATCGAATGCGAGTGGGGCAGCGGCGCGCCGGCAGCGCGTTTTGCCGAACAGCTCGAAGCCGATCGGCAACGACAGATCAAGGCGGTGCTGGTCACGCATAACGAAACCGCCACCGGCGTGCTGAGCGATATCGGCGCTGTTCGCAAGGCCATGGATGCCTGCGATCACCCGGCCCTGCTGCTGGTCGACTGCGTCAGCTCACTGGCTTCGATGCCGTTCGACATGGACCGCTGGGGCGTCGATATCGCGGTATCCGGTTCGCAGAAAGGTTTTATGCTCAATACCGGCATGGCGATTCTCGGCGTCAGCCAGAAAGCGCTGGAGGCAACGGCGTCAGCCGGACTGCCGCGCACTTTTTTTGATTTCCACGACATGCTGAAGGCCTATGCCAACGGCGGATTTCCCTATACGCCGCCGCTGCAATTGATCCACGGCCTGCGCGCCAGCCTCGACATGTTGTTCGAGGAAGGTCTCGATAATGTCTACCGACGCCATTTTCGTCTTGCCGAAGGGGTACGACGCGCCGTTCAGGCCTGGGGCTTCGATCTGTGCGCGAAATCGCCCGAGCTGTATTCGGATACCGTCAGCGCCATTTATGTGCCACAGGGTTACGACAGCAATCGCCTGACCGACCACGCCTTTAATGCCTACGGCGTGTCTTTCGGGATCGGGCTTGGCGAGATGAACGGCCGCGCCTTCCGCATCGGCCACCTCGGCGCGCTCACCGATGTCATGGTGTTGTCGGGCCTGGCCACCATCGAGATGGCAATGGCCGACCTCGACTACCCGATCGAACTCGGCAGCGGAGTTGCCGCCGCCCAGGAATATTTCCGTAAAACCACCCAAACCAGTACCTTGAGAGGTGTCGCATGAGTCAGCCTGACGAGCCGATCATCCCGAGCTACGAGGATGTCATCGAGGCGCACCAGCGTATCCAGCCTTACATCCATCGCACACCGGTACTGACCTCGCGTTTTCTCAATCAGCTGACCGGTGCCGAGCTGTTCTTCAAGTGCGAGAACTTCCAGAAGGCCGGCGC
>JAGRHW010000421.1 GCA_020444765.1 Gammaproteobacteria bacterium
CGGCAATCTCTTCGTACGACAGTCCTTCGAATTCACGCAGGGTTATCGCGACTTTCAAATCCTCCGGCAAATTCTCGATACTCGTCGTTATCACATCCTGTATTTCTTCGGTCAGCAAAACGCGCTCAGGGCTTGCATACTCGCGCAACGCGGTGCCGGACTCAAATTGCTCCGCATCCTGCGCATCCACTGCATAATCGGGCGTGCGACGGCCCAGCGTGACCAGGTAGTTTTTCGCTGTGTTGATCGCAATACGGTACAACCAGGTATAAAACGCGCTGTCACCGCGGAAATTTCCAAGTCCGCGATAGGCTTTGATAAACGCTTCCTGGGACACGTCCAGCACTTCGACCGGATCCTTGACGTAGCGGGAAATAAGGCTGGCAATGCGGTGCTGGTATTTCCGAACCAGCACATCGTACGCCGCCTTGTCGCCTTGCTGCACTCTTCGCACAAGATCCAGATCGACCGATTTTTCGCCCATCGGGGCAGAACTCCTGTTTACACCGATGGCTACGGTTTAGGTAGACATACGGCTATGTAAATAGTTCTCCAAAACAATGCGAAATCCGCACCGGTCTGTGAAAACATGGAAATATTAATAAAATCAGATTGTTTTCAGTTTATCAGACAACTTCAGTCAATCTTTCGGAATACCGGCAGGCACGACAAGATACCGGCACTCAAACCGTGTAAGTTTAATCCTTTACGCTTCAGAGAGATACACTCGTCTGCAAAGCTGTGCCAAAATACCAAGTCACCATTCATGATGCAATCCAATGCCAGATTCCCAGACATTCGATGTACTTATAGTCGGTTCCGGCGCCGCCGGGCTGACCTTGGCGCTTAATCTTGCCGAGCAATGCCGTGTCGCGGTCATTTCCAAAAACGAACTGCACGAGGGCAGCACCTATTACGCGCAGGGCGGCATTTCCGCGGTACTGGATTCGACCGACAGTTTCGAATCGCATATCGAAGACACGCTGATCGCCGGCGCCGGTCTGTGTGACGAAGAGATCGTCCGTTTCGCCGTCGAGAACGGCCCCCGGAGTATCGCCTGGCTGGAAAGCCAGGGTGTCGAGTTCACCCTGGAGGAAAACAACGAAGGCGCGATGGAGCCGCATCTGACCCGCGAAGGCGGCCATTCGCACCGCCGGGTAATCCATTCCGCCGATGCCACCGGCCGCGCGGTCGAAACCACGCTGGTCAAACGTATCCGCGCGCACAAGAACGTTACGCTGCTGGAAAATCACATCGCGGTGGATCTGATCACCCGCCGCAAGCTCGGTATCCGCGGTGCCGACCGGGTGCTTGGCGCCTATGTGCTGGATATTCAGGCCGATCGCACCAAGACTTTTCGGGCACGTTTTGTGGCGCTGGCAACCGGCGGCGCCAGCAAGGCCTATCTGTACACCAGCAACCCGGACGGCTCGACCGGCGACGGCATCGCCATGGGCTGGCGCGCCGGCTGCCGCATCGCCAATATGGAATTCATGCAGTTCCACCCGACCTGTCTTTACCATCCTAACGCCAAGTCGTCGCTGATTTCCGAAGCGGTGCGCGGCGAAGGCGGCCGGCTGTTCAACGCTGCCGGCGAACGCTTTATGGAGCAGTACGACAAACGCATGGAACTCGCGCCGCGGGATATCGTCGCGCGCGCGATCGACGACCAGATGAAACGCCGCGGCGAATCCTGCGTCTATCTGGATATCAGCCACAAGCCGAAGGACTTTATCGTCGAGCACTTTCCGAATATCTACCAGACCTGTCTGTCATTCGGTTACGACATGGCGCGCGAGAAAATTCCGGTGGTACCGGCAGCCCACTATACCTGCGGCGGCGTGCTCACGGACCGGCGCGGTGCGACCGATATTCCCGGCCTTTACGCGATCGGCGAGACCTCCTGCACCGGCCTGCACGGCGCCAACCGCATGGCCAGCAACTCACTGCTCGAATGCTTGGTGTTCGGTTACAGTTCGGCTCAGGACATCATCAGCAAGCTGGATAAAGATACGGAGTTCCCGGAAATCCCGGAATGGGACGAAAGCCTGGTCACCGACTCTGACGAACAGGTGGTCGTCTCGCACAACTGGGAGGAGTTGCGCCGCTTCATGTGGGATTACGTCGGCATCGTCAGAACCGACAAGCGTCTGCAGCGCGCCAAGCACCGGGTCGATCTGTTGCTCAGCGAAATCAACGAATACTACGGCAACTTCCGCGTCAACAACGATCTGCTGGAACTGCGCAATCTCGCGCACGTCGCCGATCTGATTATCTGCAGCGCGCTGGCGCGCAAGGAAAGCCGCGGCCTGCATTATACCCTCGACTATCCGAGCACCCTGGAAAAAGCCGAAAACACCGTGCTGACACCCACCGTGGTCAAAGCCCGCCCCGGCGCCAGAAACCTGTCTAACAACTAGAGTCATTCATGAGCGTTAAAAACGATATTCCCTTGCTTGTCGAGCCCGATCTGCTCGAATCACTCATGCAACAAAATAAGGTGCTGGTCATCGACCTGTGTAATCCGGAAACCTACAACAAACAACATATCCCCGGTTCGCTGCATGTCGACTATGCGCAGATCATCCGTCTCGACCCACCGGTCGGCGGGTTGTTGCCGGAGCCGGCGGCCTTCAATGCGCTGATCCGAAAGCTCGGCATCACGGCCGACACGCACGTGATCTGTTATGACGAGGAAGGCGGCGGCAACGCCTCGCGGATGATCTGGACCCTGCATGCCTATGGCCATTTCCGCGCCTCTTTACTCAACGGCGGAATCTTCAGCTGGGCCAATGAAGGGCACCCCATGGATCAGGACACGGTCACCGCCGAACCGTCGGATTACCAGCTCACCCTGGTCGGCGACAACGTCATCGAAGCCAGGGAAATCATGGACAAACTCGATTCGCCGGATTTCGCTCTGCTCGACGCCCGTTCGCCGGCGGAATTTTACGGGCAAAGCAAGTTCTCCGCACGCGCCGGACATATCCCGGGAGCCAGGCTGTTTGAATGGACCGACGCCATGGACCGCAACCGCAACCTACGCCTCAAGCCCGACGCCGAACTGATCGACATGCTCGACCAACGCGGCCTCGGCAAGGACCGCGAAATCGCCGTCTACTGCCAGACCCACCACCGCTCGGCGCTCAGCTACTTTATGCTCAAACACCTCGGCTACCAGCGGGTCAAGGGTTATCACGGCGCCTGGTCGGACTGGGGTAACCGCGAGGATACGCCGGTGGAAACCGGCTAGTCGCCGGTTTTCGGCTTCCCAATTGCGGTCGGGAATGACGAATCAGTAGACAATCACCAAACAACCACTTCGTCATCCCCGAATGCTTTAGTCGGGGATCCAGCGTCACCGTCGGACACTCCGCAGCTGGATTTCCGCCTGCGCGGG
>JAGRHW010000422.1 GCA_020444765.1 Gammaproteobacteria bacterium
CGCGAACCTGGCTGACCGAACCGGGTGCGGATTGCAGGGTGTCGGTATAAATCGTCTGAATCGAGTCGATGACCATGATCTGTGGTTTTTCGTCATTCGCCAGTGCGATGATTTTTTCCACGCAGGTTTCGGTCAGAAGTCGTAAATGCTGCTCCGGCAAACCCAGTCGGCGGGCGCGCAGGATCACCTGTTGCAGGGATTCCTCACCGGTCACGTAGAGGGTTTTGTTATCCGCGCTGAGGTTGGCCAGGCATTGCAGCAGCAGGGTGGATTTGCCGATGCCCGGATCGCCGCCGAGCAGCGTTACGGAGCCATAGACCAGGCCGCCGCCAAGCACCCGGTCGAGTTCGCTCAGGTGAGTCGTGGTGCGCGGTTCTTCCTGCAGGGTGACGTCTTCCGCCGAGGTGATCGCCGAGACACCCGCGTAATTGGCGAAGCGCTGGTCCGTGCTTTTGCCGGTATCGCCGGTCAGCACCTCGTCCAGGCAGTTCCACTGTCCGCACTCACCGCATTGTCCGCTCCATTTCGGAAACAGCGAGCCGCATTCACGACATTGATATTGTAATTTGGCTTTGGCCATGTGGATTTCGGGCGATCAGTTGACGGCCTGTTCATCGGCCGGTGACTGGTCGGTGTTGCCGGGCAGCATGCGGACTTCCTGCACCATATTGTCTTCTACGGTGAGAATTTCCAGCGAATGACCTTCCATCTGAAAGACCTGACCAGCCTGCGGTATTTCCTCCAGCCTTTCGAGGATGACTCCGTTGAGGGTTTTTGGGCCGGTCGCCGGAAGATGCCAGCCGAGAATACGATTGAGCTGACGGGCCGGGGTGCTGCCGAGCACCAGGACGCTGCCGTCTTCCTGCGGACGTATATCCAGATCCGGCGTGGGGTCGGTGGTAAATTCGCCGACGATTTCCTCAAGAATGTCTTCCAGGGTGACCAGGCCCAGAATATCGCCGTATTCATCGACGACCAGTCCGATGCGGCGTTTTTGCTTTTGGAAATTAAGTAACTGTGTGGTCAGTGGCGTATTTTCCGGAATAAAGTAAGCGCTGCGTATATGCGCTTCAAGGTGCTCGGGCAGGATTTCCTTCTGCCGCAGGACGTCCAGCATTTTCCGCAGATAAATAAAGCCGACGACATTGTCGAGGCTCTCGCGATAAACCGGCAGACGGCTTTGTTTGGTTACCGCAATCTGGTGCAGGATGTCGTCCCAGTCGTCTTCCAGGTCTATACCCAGAATGTCATTACGCGGAATCATGATGTCGTTGACCGTGACATTTTCCAGATCGAGAATATTCACCAGCATTTCCTGGTGGCTGTCCGGGATAAGGCCGCCGGCCTCGTTGACCACGGTGCGCAGCTCCTCACGGCTCAGGTTGTCGCCATTATCGGCATTGTGTGCGGGCGCCAGGCGTAACAACTCGAGTATCGCCTTGGTCATGAGGTTGACGATGAAAACCAGAGGATAAAGCACCTTCATCAGCGGCGTGTAGACGCGCACGGCAAAAAACGCGATCTGCTCGGCCCGCTGGGTGGCGAGTGTCTTTGGCGTTACCTCGGCGAAGACCAGAATCACCAGCGTCAGCAGGCCGGTCGCGACGGCGATGCCGGCCTCGCCCATCAGGCGGAGCGCGATGATTGTCGCGATCGCTGATGCGAGAATATTGACGAAATTGTTGCCGAGCAGGATCAGGCCGATCAGCCGGTCCGGGTGAGCGAGCAGTCGGGTGGCGAGAATGGCGCTTTTGTGGCCACTCTTGGCAAGATGCCTCAGGCGATAACGGTTGAGCGTCATCAATGCTGTTTCGGAGCCCGAGAAAAAACCGGACAGCAAAATCAGAAATATCAGTATGCCGAATAACACACTGAGGGGGATTGTGTTCAAGAAAAATCAGATCCGTTGGTTGGTTGTGAGTATAACTAACTATAGGCTCGCGCCATGTGTGTCAAGCGGTGTGACGGACAAATTTTTCATGATGTCCTGTCGGAAAGCCGTCAACGCCTAGTTGATGGCACTGCCATGATTCGCAAGGCGCTTTTGTTCAACCGCCCGTTTTGACGCCGATAACGATTTCCAGAACGAATTTGCTGCCGAAGTAGGCAAGGATCAACAGGGCGAAGGCCCAGAGCGTCCAGTGCACCGCGCGTTTGCCGCGCCAGCCGTATCGCCAGCGGCCGAACAACAACACGCCGAACAGGACCCAGGCGCCGATCGACAGCACGGTTTTGTGTACCAGGTGCTGGGCGAACATGTCATCCAGAAAAATAAACCCGGTCAGCAATGACAGGCTGAGCAACATGAAACCCATGGTCAGCATGGCAAAGAGGATATTTTCCATCAGATTCAAGGGCGGAAGGGCGCGGATAAAACCGCCGGGTTTGTGGTTATGCAGATGCCGGCTTTGCACCCAGACCAGTATCGCCTGCAGGGCCGCCAGACCGAGCAAGCCGTAGGCCGTGACAGAGAAGAAAACATGCGACTGGATATTGAGATCGATGGAATGCTCGCCCGGTTCGTAGACCGTGGTGGATAGCACGGTCAACGCGGCGATGGGCAGGACGGCGACACCAAGGCTCTCGATGGGTTGGCGGGCCGACAGCAATATCAGCATCGTGACCATCAGCCAGGCGGTCAGCGACAGGGCATTGATAAAATTCAGATCAAGCCCATCCTGTATAATGATACTGCGCAGAAGCAGCAAGCCATGTGTCAGCAAGCCAAGCGTCGCAGGCAACAGCAGGAGGCTTTTGCGCGTAATAGACGTACCGCGCATGATCGGTCTTAGCAGCAGGATGGACGAAACAAGATACAATGCTACGCTTGTTACGCCGAGGATGTCAGACGAAATCACCGATGAGCGGACCTGTAGGTGAATTAAATATCAGAGGATAGCGTAAAGTGCGGGCAACTTGCATCGCTATCCGTCAATCCGTCGCCCTTGACTTTGTTCCGGGAGCGCAAAGCTTGTATCAGGCAGGGTGGGAGTCGTTATAATCACGCGCGCACCCCGTTCCGTGTTGACGCGGGGCAGACAAATAAATAATCAGGTGACATGACACTATGTTTCAATCATTGAGCGAACGCCTTGGCGCCACGATAAAAAACCTGCGCGGACAGGGACGGCTGACCGAGCAAAACATTAAGGACACCCTGCGTGAAGTGCGCATGGCGCTGCTTGAGGCGGATGTCGCGCTGCCGGTGGTCAAGTCGCTGATCGAGCGGGTACGCGAGAAGGCGCTGGGTCAGGAAGTGCTCGGCAGCCTGTCGCCCGGGCAGGCGCTGGTCAAAGTCGTCAACGACGAACTGGTCGCCGTTATGGGCGAATCGACCGAATCGTTAAATCTCAGCACCAAGCCTCCGGCGATCGTATTGATGGCAGATCGGAAGAGC
>JAGRHW010000423.1 GCA_020444765.1 Gammaproteobacteria bacterium
TGGAAGTTAAGGCTTATTGAACAGGCCAATCCGGAGTGGGTGGATTTGTGGGATCAGATATGCCGGTAATTCGGCGTTCTCTACTTTTTAGCGGCAATGAACGGTGGTGACAAAGGGGCAGTAACACCTAGATTTGTCATTCCCGAATGCTTTTGTCGGGAATCCAGCTGCTGACTGTCCGGAAATTGAGCTCTTTCAAATTATGGCTATTTCCTGACGAGAGTTTGTCTTATCCGAAGGCAGGGAGTTTCCAGGAGAATCCGTTGCTGGGTCCCCGACTAAAGCATTCGGGGACGACGGGTTCCGCGGGTTGTCGTTTCCGAGCAACTATTAGACAGAGACTCGTCATTCCCGAGCGCCCTTATCGGGAATCCAGCCGCATAGTATCAGAGGAGAGCCTTCCTTCAGCCTACAAGTATAAGCTGCCAGACACACCAAAACCCTTCCAATAACCGTAGACTATTCTTTACTATCACTCGACAATCTAAACCCAGCATTAGCACCCGGAGACTTGCCCGATATGGCTATAGATAAACAGGCATCCTGCGCCGACGAAGTCGAACCCGCACTGTTGCCGGTGGAGGAGGCGGTGCAGCGCATTGCGGCGCTTCTGCAACCGGTCGACGAGTCTGAGGTCTTACCGATTCGTGAATGCCTCAATCGTGTGCTGGCGGCTGATATTGCTTCGCCGATTGATGTGCCTTCGCATACTAACTCGGCCATGGACGGTTATGCGATTAATGCAGACGATATTCCGAGCAAAGACCTAGCGGTACTCGATGTAATCGGCATCGCCTGGGCGGGCAAACCCTTCGAGGGCGTGGTCAGTCGGGGGCAGGCGGTACGCATCATGACCGGTGCGGCGATGCCGGATGGCGCGGATACGGTGGTCATCCAGGAGCATGTGCAGGTTGAAAACGATCGCCTGACCCTGGATGCCGACAACAGCCCGGGACAGAACGTGCGCCATGCCGGAGAGGACGTCAAAAAAGGCGAAATCATTTTGCATAAAGGGACCTTGCTGACGCCCGCACACCTCGGCATGATGGCGTCGCTTGGGATTGCGTCGGCCGCCGTGGTGCGGCGTCTTCGGGTAGCGTTTTTCTCGACCGGCGACGAATTGCGCGCGCTATCTCTGGAGTCCGACCAGCAGCTCGGCAAGGGTGAAATTTACGACAGCAACCGCTACTCGCTGTTCGGCATGCTCAAACGCCTGGACGTCGAACCGCTCGACCTCGGCGTCGTACCGGATAAGCCTGAGCTGATTCGCGAAACCTTCGAACGCGCGGCCGAGGTGGCCGACGTGATTGTCACTTCGGGCGGCGTGTCGGTCGGGGATGCGGATTTTGTTTCCGAGATTCTCCACGAAATTGGTGATATCGCCTTCTGGAAACTCGCCATGCGGCCCGGCCGGCCGCTCGCCTGCGGCAAGCTTGGTAACGCGGTATTCTTCGGGTTACCCGGCAACCCGGTCGCCGTCATGGTGACGTTTTACGAATTCGTTCAGCCTGCCTTGCAAATGCTGATGGGCCGCTCGGCAACTCAAGCTCAGCGGTTTCGAGTGCGTTGCACGAGCAAACTGCGTAAATCCGCCGGCAGGGCTGAGTTTCAGCGCGGTATTCTCTATACGGATGAAAGCGGTGAAACGCGAGTCAAATCGACCGGCAAGCAGGGCGCCGGGCGGCTCAGTTCCATGTGCAGCGCCAATTGTATTATTGTAATCGAACCGGGTGGTGGCGACATTACCCCCGGGGACTGGGTTGAGGTTCAGCCGTTTTTTGGGTTGATTTGAAGTGAGTGGATTGGGGGTGGTTGTTTGATGGGTCCCCGACAAAAGCGTTCGGGGACGACGGGCGCTTTGTCATTCCCGAACGGTTCTGTCGGGAATCCAGCTGCGCGCTGTCCGATGGCCGTAGGCTTTCGTGCTACAACAGCAAGTTGATAACAGCAGGTGTTATCTGGAGAGATGGTGGTTTTGGGAGAGTCTGTTGCTGGGTCCCCGACTAAAGCGTTCGGGGACGACGGGCTCTGAGGTTTGTCATTCCCGAGTGGTTGTGTCGGGAATCCAGCCACGCACTGTCCAGAGATGAGAACTTTCAAGCACAACAAAACGAGACCACTCATCGACCTCGCGGGTTTCGGCAATGAGCAAACCAGAGGCCCATAACAAGCTGTAATAACTCAAACGCCGCCAAACACCCCCTGCATAACAATCCGGGGTCGGCCTGAACGCTTCGTTGCGGTAGAATCAACCGGTTCGCGGAAATAAAACGCAGACTGTAATAAAGTGGGAAGCCACGCAAGGCACCGGCCTTGCTTGAAGACGCAGGATGATGCAGACCCTATGGCATCCGACAAGCGTCAGCAAACAGGAATATAAAGTCAACATGAATTCCAGAATCATGCTGGTCGAACCCTCGGCCACAATGCGTTATGTACTCAAGAACTTCACCGATGCCAACGGTTATGAAACAGACGGATTTACCACCTTCGGCAAGGCGCTCAATGCGCTCAAACGGCAATTCGAGGTATTCGACAGCGAGTACCGCTGCGTTCTGATCGGCTGGCCGAGCGTACGTGACAGCGATTCCGAAGCGTTTTTATCGCTGCTGGAGTCCCCCGATTTCCACGATTTACCGGTAATCGTCCTGTCGCAGGACATGCGTGCGGACGCTCGCGCCTGGGTGGCTGGCCGCAATCACACGGTTCTGGTGCGATGGAAAGAGTACCGCTCGGTTAAGGATCTTTTGTCGCGACAGCTGGAACAGGACTTCGACACCGATGCGGATGCTTTTCAGACCAAATTTTCCAACCAAGACATCAGCATCCTGGTAGTCGATGATTCTCCCAGCATCCGCTACGCATTGCGCGATCTGCTGAAAATTCAGGGTTACGAAGTCACGGTGGTCGGCAGCTATTCACAGGCAATCCAGGCCGCTCGCGCGCAGAAATTCGATATCGCCGTGCTGGACTTTTACCTCCAGGACGCCACCGGTGACGAGCTTTGCCGCGAAATCATCAGTGATCCGGAGACTGGCGATGTTACTTGCGCAATTCTCACCGGCACCTATTCCGACCATATTATCAAGCGCAGTCTGCGGGCCGGCGCCGTGGAATGCATGTTCAAGAACGAATCCAGCGAGCTGTTGCTGGCGCGGATCGACGCGATCAGCCGCATGGTCCGTCAGCGCAAGGAATTGCAGATCAATTACCTGAAAATGGATGTGGTCATCGATTCGCTGAACGGCGCGGTCTTGTCCTACGACGACGAGGGCATTCTGCGTTTCAGCAACTCCCGCGCGCTGCAATTGCTCGGCTACTCCCAGGATGACGAATTTATCGGCCACCATATCAACGAGGTTTTAACGCAGATTTCACCAAACCCGAA
>JAGRHW010000424.1 GCA_020444765.1 Gammaproteobacteria bacterium
ATCAGGATCATCGACACGATCCTGATCCCTCAGGCGGTCGCGGTCCTGATCGCCGACCTCCTCACCGTACTGATACCGTTCCTGGTTTTTTTTCTTTGCCTGTTCACCGGCGCCGGCACCCGTACCACCGGCACCGTTATCACCGGCCGAATCGGCGCCCATACCACCTTGACTGCCGGAGCCGGCGGACTCGGCAGCGCCGCCGCCCATGCCACCGCCATGGCCTTGTCCATTTCCGGAGGCGGAACCGGCAGCCATGCCGACACTGGCGAATACAGCACTCAAGGCAACAGCGATCAAAGTTTTTTTAAGATTGAAAGTCATGGTATTTCTCCCGTTTAAAATCATCAACCAGCAATACTGGTTATTCAAAATCGACCCTCTGTAAAACAACTGTCTTGACAATCTGCTTGTCTCAAACCGTTTCCAGAGGAGCTGAGAGAAATACTAGCAAGTCAACATTAAACACAGCTTAAGAACTGTTTTTACAGGAAAATAAAAGCTATTTCGTAAATAGCCGGGAAGCACCCGTTAATAAAAAATGCTGATTCAATTTTTGTGAGTTGATTATATTTAAACAAGAAAATTTAATAGTCATTCGAACGAACCAATCGAATGACTGATTAAAAAAACGGGCTGGATATAGCTTTAGGATTTTTATTTTTCTCAGATTGCCGCGGGCAAAACCAGCGTCACTTTTAAACCGCCCAGCGTCGAATGAGCAAGCCGCACATCGCCACGATATAAAGTGACAAGATCACGCACGATCGATAAGCCAAGCCCGCTGCCTGGCACCTTGGCATCCAGTCGCTGACCTCGCTGCAAGGCCGGCACCCGAGATTGTTCGGGGATACCGGGCCCATCGTCCTCGACGATAATCAGCAGCTGCCCCGCACTGCCGGACTTGCCGTGAACAAGAACCTTTTTATTGGCCCACTTACAGGCGTTGTCCATGAGATTGCCGAGCATTTCCTCAAGATCCTGTTCATCGCCACGAAAACACAGGCGCGCCAGTTGCCGGGCCTGTATATCCAGATGACGGTCGCCATACAGCTGTTGCATGACCATGACGAGATCACCGACGGCCTTCTCCACATCGGCACGCGCACCCAGCTTTCCGGCCGAACCGGCGGCACGTGCCTGCGAGAGATAGCGGTTGACGTTATTGCTGATCAAAGCGGTCTGCTCCCGCAATACCCGCCCGCTTTCGCCGGAAACTCTCGCCGCTTCGTTGCGGATTACCGTCAGGGGATTTTTGAGCGCGTGCGCCAGATTGCCGGATTGCGTGCGGGCGCGCTCGATCAGCTGTTCGCTGTGATCCAGCAAGGAGTTGACTTCATTGACCACAGGTTGCACTTCGCCCGGAAAGGACTGCGGCAGACGCTGCGTTTTACCCGCACGAATATCGGCAAGCGCCAGCTGCAAGGTACTCAACGGACGCAAACCGAAACGGATTTGTACAAGCAATGCACCGATCAGGCCGACAGCCAGAAACGCCATAGTGATTATCAGCTTTGACGCAAACGCCGACACATCCTGCCCGATACTGCTGAGCGGGCCGGCTATGGTGATGCTGAAAGAGTCTTCGCTGCCCGGCAGCGTGATAGGCTCGACCAGGGCCCGCAAGGTGATGCCGGTCGGACCCGTCAGCTCCTGCACCGTCGACCCGGCGCCCGGCTCCGGCGTAACAACCGGGAGTTGTTCGGTCCACAGTGAGGCTGATTTTTCCAGCGCCGTGCCGGCCGACAATACCTGCCAGTACCAGCCGGAATAAGGCCGGTTGAAACGCGGATCAGAAGGCTTCCAGGTGAGGTAAAACTCGCCGTTGTCCGAGATTTCGCTGGCTGCCACCAGCTCCTCAAAATGATCACCCAGCACCGCATCGAATTGCCGCTCGACATGTTGCCGGAAAAGCAGAACGAGTAATAAACCGCTTAACGCCAGAGTGGTCAGAATCCACACACCCGACCCCAGCAGCAAGCGAAAACTCAGCGTATTAGAAAGATTCATCCGGTTTTATAAATTGATAACCCTGTCCCCGATGGGTTCTTATCATGTCGGTACCGATCTTTTTCCGCAAGCGGGCGATCAACACCTCGATAACATTGGAGTCGCGGCCATAGCCGCCCTCGTAAATGTGTTCGACAAGCTCGGTTTTCGAGATGACCCGGCCAGGCTTGTGCATGAAATAGTCGAGCGCCATGTATTCCTGGGCGGTCAGTTCAAGAGGCTGTCCGGCAACAGTTACGCGCCGCATGCCGGCATCAAGCACGATATCCCCGTATTGCATTATCGAATCGGCATGGCCGGAGGCCCGACGTATCAGCGCTTCGAGACGGGCGAGCATTTCCTCCATCTCGAACGGCTTGGCGAGATAGTCATCGGCGCCTGCTCGCAAGCCGACCACTTTTTCGCGCCAGGTATCGCGTGCAGTCAGAATCAGCACCGGCATTTCACGCTTTTTCTTTCTCCAGGCCTGCAATATGTCGAGCCCTTCCCTGCCGGGCAAGCCCAGATCAAGAACCACCGCGTCATAGCTTTCGGTCTCTCCCAGAAACTGTCCGTCGATACCGTCATAAGCCAGATCGACAACGTAACGCATGGCTGTCAGCGCATCGCGGATCTGCCGCGACACGTCCTTATCATCTTCAACGACCAGTATCCGCAAGCTCAGTGCCTCCCCTGCTGCCCTTTGATGTCCAGCAGCCGCATATCGATCGCGTCGTACCAGAGCTTCAAAACACTGCCTGTCGACGTCAGCAGCTTGACCCGATAGACCGGACGAGCCTCGCTCTCTTCTTCGCCTGTCTCAAGCGCAACAGCGAGAACCTTGCCTTCGTAATCCTGCTGAACGCGTTGCAGTACGGTTTGCAATGGTTCTATACGGCTTATATCAACCTTTGCACCTGACCCGTGAGCTGCCGGCTTGGCGGCTTCCATCGCGCCGCTCTGCGCACCGCCCGCACCATTACCGACGCCGCCATTCTGACCTTGCCCCGGCCCCTGACCACTACCCGCGCCGCCGTTGCCTGCGTTACCACTACCTTCACCGCCGTTGCCCGCACCACCGTTCCCAGCGCCGCCGTTACCCGCGCCACCTTCACCACCTTTTGCCAGGGCATTGACCGAGGCAACGGAAAGGGCCAGCATCAAAAAAAATGCAATTATTCTGCGGTGCACGACTGTACTCGTCTCAAAAAATGAACAAGCGCCCTGCCTGGCTAACATTACCTGCGGCCCCTGCATTAAAAACCATCACTGACGGATAAATAGCATTTTATACTTAAATTAAACTTAAACGGAGATAACACAACAGGACAGCCGTCATTCCCGCGTAGGTGGGAATCCAATTGTGGACTGTCCGGTGGTGATGCTGGATC
>JAGRHW010000425.1 GCA_020444765.1 Gammaproteobacteria bacterium
GATTACCCGGAACACCAGTCTATAAACTCCGTCATTCCGAGTCGGTTCAGGATAAAAAGTTCAAAGCGCATTAAAAAAAACGGGGCCGCAGCCCCGTTTTTGTCTGCTTATCAGGCAAGTTTTTTATAGCGGACCCGATGCGGCTGAACCGCCGCGTCACCCAGGCGCTCCTTGCGATCGGCTTCGTACTCGGTGTAATTGCCCTGAAAGAACGCCACTTTCGAATCATCCTCATAGGCAAGGATATGCGTGGCAACACGATCCAGGAACCAGCGGTCGTGCGATATGACAATAGCTGCCCCCGGAAAATCCAGCAGCGCTTCTTCCAGCGATCGCAGGGTTTCGACGTCGAGATCGTTCGAGGGTTCGTCCAGCAACAGCACATTGCCGCCTTCCTTCAGCGTCAGCGCCAGGTGCAGACGGCCCCGCTCACCGCCGGACAGATCCTTGACGAATTTTTGCTGATCGGCGCCCTTGAAGTTAAAACGGCCGCAGTAATTGCGCGACGGTATTTCATAATTGTTGATCCGGATGATATCCGAGCCATCGGAAACCGCCTGAAAAACTGTCTTGCCGTCATCCAGGTCGTCACGCCCCTGATCGACACAGGCCAGCTTGACGGTCTCACCGGCCACGATACTGCCGCTGTCCGGCTGCTCCTTGCCCATGATCATGCGGAACAATGTGGATTTACCCGCACCATTGCCGCCGATGACGCCGACAATCGCGCCCTGCGGAATACTGAAGCTCAGATCGTCGATCAGGACACGGTCGCCGTAGCCCTTGCTGACATGATCGAATTCGAGCACTTTCTCACCCAGTCTTTCGCCGGGCGGAATATAGATCTCATTGGTTTCGCTGCGTTTCTGAAACTCACGGGATTGCATTTCCTCGAAGCGGGCCAGTCGCGCCTTGGACTTGGACTGCCGCGCCTTGGCGCCCTTGCGCACCCATTCCAGTTCGGCCTTCATGGCTTTGGCGTGCGAGGACTCCTGCTTGGCTTCGCGCTCCAGGCGCTGGGCTTTCGCCTCCAGCCACTGCGAGTAGTTACCCTCGAACGGAATACCACGTCCGCGGTCGAGTTCCAGAATCCAGCCGGCGACATTGTCGAGAAAATACCGGTCGTGCGTGACCGCCACCACGGTGCCCGGAAAATCGTGCAGAAAATGCTCCAGCCAGGCCACTGAGTCGGCGTCCAGATGGTTGGTCGGCTCATCCAGCAACAACATGTCCGGCGCCGACAGCAGCAAACGGCAGAGCGCGACACGGCGCTTTTCACCACCGGAAAGATGCTCGACGCGCGCGTCCCACTCCGGCAGGCGCAAGGCATCGGCGGCGATATCCAGCTGACGATCCAGATTGTGGCCGTCGGCCGCCTGGATAATCGCTTCCAGCTTGGCCTGCTCGGCTGCCAGCGCATCAAAATCCGCATCGGGTTCGGCATAGGCGGCATAGACTTCATCGAGCCGCGTCTGCGCCGATTTGATCTCGTCGACTGCTTCCTCGACAACCTCGCGGACGGTTTTTTCCGGATCCAGCCGGGGTTCCTGCGGCAGGTAACCGACCTTGATGCCGGGCATCGGACGCGCCTCGCCATCGATTTCGGTATCCTCGCCCGCCATGATGCGCAGCAAGGTGGATTTGCCTGCGCCGTTCAACCCGAGCACACCGATCTTGGCGCCCGGAAAAAACGATAATGAAATGTCTTTCAGAATTTCGCGCTTGGGCGGCACGATTTTGCTCACCCGGTTCATGCTGTAAACGTATTGGGCCATAAGCCTTGTGTCCTGCCTGAAAAAGAATAAAACCAAACGGTAAAAGTAACCGATGAAATGGTGAAGAGCAACGCTGCCGGAAGGATAGCGCCGGCTGGAGGTTTATCGGGCGATACTATGCTGCCGGACAAACGCGCCGATTTTCTCCAGCGCACGGCTGGCATCGGCAAGTCTTGGCGCGAAGCCCTGGAAAACATGCGGCATACCTTCCCAGACTTGCAGTTCGACCTCACAGCCCTGCTCTCTCGCATGCTCGGCAAGACGCACACTGTCATCCAGCAGAACCTCAGCACTGCCGACCTGCAGCAGGATTGGCGGCGCCTGGGAGAAATCCCCGAAAATCGGCGAGGCAAAAGGGTCGCGCGGATCAGCATCACCGAGATACACCGGCTGCAGCGCGCTGTAAACCATCGGATGGATAATCGGATCCAACCCGGCATTTGTCTGCAGGGACGGACTTGCAGCGGTAAAGTCGGTGGCCGGCGACAAGGCAAGCACGGCATCCGGTAATTTTTTCTGCCCGGCCTGCAAACGCAAGAGTGTCGCTAACGCCAGGTTACCACCAGCGGAATCGCCGCAAATAAAGGCGTTTCGGGCATCGGCGGGACCATCTGGACCATGACCGAGCATCCATAGAAATGCCTCGACACAATCGTCGAGCCCTGCCGGAAAACGGTGCTCCGGAGCGAGCCGGTAATCGACGAGCAACACCGCGGCGCCGGCCGCTTTTGATATCCGCGAGGCCAGCGCCCGGTAACCGGCAAACGAGCCGCTGACCCACGAACCACCGTGAATATAGAGTATTCGCCGATCCGGATCGGCGTTATCGGCGCACACCCATTCCAGCGGAAAGCGCTGATCGTCTACCTCGATCAGGGTTCCGACAATATCAGGAATTTCGCCGTCGAGCCGAAAATACTCGTCCAGCAGACGGCGGCGTTTCGGTAAATCATCCAGCGTGGAAACAATCCGGCCAAACAAATCCCGAAGATGCTGAAACACGGCCTCTCTGTCGGTATCCACGTGATAATCCCGTCAATCAAAAAAACGCCCGGCCTGGACCGGGCGTTTACCAAGCTCAAGCCTTGCGATCATCCGGCATGATGTATTCGCGATAATCCTGCCCGGTGTAGAGCTGCCTCGGCCGACCGATTTTGTGACGCGGATCTTCGATCATTTCGCGCCACTGAGCAATCCAGCCGACAGAGCGTGCAATAGCGAACAACACGGTAAACATAGAGGTCGGGAACCCTAAGGCCCGCAAAGTGATACCGGAATAAAAATCGATGTTCGGATAGAGTTTCTTCTCGATAAAGTAAGGATCGTTGAGAGCGACTTTCTCCAGCTCATTCGCCACATCGAGCAAGGGGTCGTCCTGGATACCAAGCTCGCCGAGCACTTCATGTGCGGTTTTCTGCATGATCTTGGCGCGCGGGTCGTAATTTTTATAGACCCGATGACCAAAACCCATAAGACGGAAAGGGTCATTCTTGTCTTTTGCCCGGGCAACGAATTCCGGAATCCGGTCCGGCGTACCGATCTCAGCGAGCATATTCAGCGCGGCTTCATTGGCGCCACCGTGTGCCGGCCCCCACAGAC
>JAGRHW010000426.1:0-2091 GCA_020444765.1 Gammaproteobacteria bacterium
CGACTACGCTTTTGATCCAGTTTTTCAGGGCCGGGCCGTTTTCACTAACCTCCAGATACGGGGCAAGCTCCCTTTTCAGTTGGTCTTTGTACTCGAAGGGATAATGTTCAGCGTAGCTCTCGACAAAAAAGTCGAACGGGTTGATCGCCGTCATATCCGCGATGACTTCGACATCGATGCTGAGTTCGCGGGTTTTTTCCTCGAACACCAGTCGCGCGAGATAATTACCGAACGGGTCCTGTTGCCAGTTGATAAAGTGTTTTTTCGGCTTGATGTTCAATGAGTAGCCGTGTATCGCCGTGCGGCTGTGCGCGGCCGGCCGCAGGCGGACGACATGTGGCGATAAGCTTACCGGACGATCGAACCGGTAACGGGTTGAATGACGGATTGCAACACGAATACTCATAAAATTTTTTCCCGTTGGTTTCGTACCAAAACGACGGCACTGAATTTCAACGTTAGCAATAATCCGTCCAGACATCCGCGCCTGTTGAGGCCGTTCCGGTTTCTTTTCGGTCGCACAAACAGAAATGTGCGCCGGCTCACAGATTTCGATTTTCCCGTTACAATATCAGGGGCTTTATTCAAGGCTTTTGAATCCGCCTTTTTCAGTGGCATGATAGTTGGTATCTAGGTTTTCATAACACGGTTTTTTCTCTTTCCAAACTGACTGTAGAAGTGCGCTATGAAACAGAGCTGGAATGTCTATAACTCAAAACCATTCTTCGACGAACTCGTCATCAACCACGGAAAACCCCGAACAGAATCAAGACGTCTGATCAAGCATTTAAAGGCTTTATCGGACAACGAAATGGCCGATTACCGGACCGCCGCCAACCTTGCAATAAAGCACATGGGCATCTCTTTTACTGTATATACAGAGGGACGCAACATCGACCGGGCCTGGCCATTCGATATTATTCCGAGAATTATCCGCGCCAGCGAATGGCGCAAGGTAAGCACCGGATTGAAACAACGCAGCCGCGCGCTGAACTGTTTTATCAACGATGTTTACAACAAAAAAAAGATCCTGACGGATAAAATCGTCCCCGAAGAGTTGATCGAGGACTCCACCAATTACAAGCCTCAATGCGAAAACTTCGAGCCTCGTTTTGGTGCATGGGCGCATATATGCGGCACCGATCTGGTGCGAAATGCCGACGGAAAGTTCTATGTGCTCGAAGATAACCTCAGAGTGCCTTCCGGTGTTTCCTATATGCTCGAAAACAGGGAAATCACCAAACGGGTGTTACCGGACCTTTTCGAGGATTACAGCATTCTGCCGGTTGATGATTATCCATCCAGGCTTTACAGCACATTGGCTTCGATCTCGCCCAGGCCCAAAAAGCGACCGTCCATCGTGGTATTGACACCGGGTATTTATAACTCCGCTTATTTCGAGCACGCTTTTCTTGCCCAGGGTATGGGCGCGGAACTGGTGGAAGGCACCGACCTGTTCGTCGGCGAGGACGAATACGTCTACCGGAAAACCGTCGATGGCCCGGAAAAGGTCGATGTGGTTTACCGGCGCATCGACGACGAGTTTCTCGACCCGGAAGTGTTCCGAAAAGATTCCGTGCTGGGCGTGCCGGGCATCATGCGCGCCTGGAAGGCCTCGAAAGTCGCGATAGCCAATGCGCCCGGCAGCGGGGTTGCGGACGACAAGGCAATTTATGCCTACGTGCCGGAGATGATCCGTTATTATCTGGGTGAAGAGCCCATGGTCGACAGCGTGAAAACCTGGTTGTGCATGGACGAAGCCGACCGCGACTATGTGCTGGAGAATATCGACAAGCTGGTCGTCAAACCGGTCAACGAATCCGGCGGTTACGGCATTATGGTCGGCCCGCACTCGAGCAAGGAAAAGCACAAGGAGTTTACCAAACTGATCGAAAAGAATCCGCGCAACTACATCGCCCAGCCTACGCTTTCGCTGTCTACTGCCCCGACCTATTGTGACGGCGAGATTTCACCCAGACATCTGGACCTGCGGCCGTTTATCCTGCAGGGTAAGGAAACCTGGGTCACACCGGGCGGATTGACAAGAGTGGCCCTCAAGGAAGGTTCACTGGTGGTCAACTCATCGCAGGG
>JAGRHW010000426.1:2101-3373 GCA_020444765.1 Gammaproteobacteria bacterium
CGGCAGCAAGGACACCTGGATCGTGGAAGACAAACTATGAGTATGCTTTCGAGGGTTGCCGAACGGCTGTACTGGATGGCCCGCTATCTGGAACGCACCGAAGTTACCGCCAGGTTGTGTAATGCCTACTCGCAATTGATACTGGATATACCCAAAGGCTCGGCGCTCGGCTGGGAAACTCTGATCACCATCGTCAATGGCGACAACCTGTATCACAAGCGCTATACCATTGTTGGCGAACGCAATATTCTCAAGTTCATGATCATGGATCTGGACAACTCGGGTTCGGTCTGCTCATCGGTGAAGGCCGCCCGTGAAAACGTCCGCACCACCCGAGACGTACTGCCGGGAGAGCTTTGGGAACTGATCAATGAGTTCTATATGTTTGTCGACGAAAGTGCGGAAAAAACGCTCGTGCGCCGCAGTCGCTTCGACTTCCTGCACGAAGTCATCGCCCGATGCCAGCAGATAAACGGTCTGATCGAGTCCGCCGTCAGCCGCGATCATGCCTACAGCTTCCTCAAAATGGGCCGCCTGATCGAGCGCTCCGACATGACCAGCCGGACGATCGACACCGCTGTCGCCAGCGTGCTCAACCATCAGAGCGAGGAAAAACCGGACTTCACCCTGGTCTGGGCCGGTCTGCTCAAATCCCTCTCGGCCAGCAGCGCCTATCGTCGGGAAATCGGACCGATGGTCGATGGCGATGACGTATTCGACTTTTTGTTCAGAAACGGCTCATTCCCACGCTCCGTGTATTTTTGCCTGCTCGGCATCGAAGAAGTGCTCAGCCAGCTGAAAAACAACGATGCGGTAAGCGAGCAACTGGACAATACTATCGAAATGGTTCTGGAAATTGAGGCGGGGCAAACCAGCCTGAAAGACAAACATCAGTTGATCGACAAGCTGCAGAAACAGCTGATCGGGCTGAACAATCTGATCGCCGACACCTGGTTCGACATGGAGACAAAGTAAAACCGGCTGCGGGAGCGGGAAAACAGCCCCGGCTCCCCGCGTGTTGGAATCAGCCGTGATCCGCGTCTGAAAACACCTGACTCAAGGACGGCAGCGCATTGAATGCCTGGACGATATTTTCGTCCCAGCTCTTACGCAGTTTGACCAGATAATCGTCGTTTTCCTCAAACGAATGATACAGCGCCGGCTTGTCGAGTTTGTCGCGGGCCATGTACAGCAGTTCGATCGGCGGACCGACGGTTGCATTACTGCGCATGGTCGAATCCATCGAAACCAGCGCACAGCGCATGGCCGTCC
>JAGRHW010000427.1 GCA_020444765.1 Gammaproteobacteria bacterium
GCTTTTCTAAGCTGCCTGTACGGCAGTGAACACTATGAGAATTGCGTTGTTGATGATGTTAGCTTTCTAAGCTGCCTGTACGGCAGTGAACATACGACGTCTATACTGTCGCACGGGCCAAACTTTCTAAGCTGCCTGTACGGCAGTGAACAGGAATTCTTCCGGTATTTGATCCCGAATATCAATAACTTAAAGTAGTTTTGATATTTTTACCAATGGAAAAACCAGGGTTTTTAAGTGACTGATTTTGCAAACATAAAAAACCTAAACCAAAACATTGGTGTTTTTTTGGTGATTCTTGGGCTCGTGTTTGCCAAGCGCAAAAGGCCATCTCCGCATGAAGATGGCTCAGTGTGTAACTTCCAAATTGTTAAAGAGCGGTTGTGTCTGCACATATTCGCGCAGAACAGCTGAACGGTACTGTTGGCGTTCAAGCCATAGGAGCTTGGGCTTTGCTTCTACCCCTAGTTTTGGTTTCCTCTTTGGCGATCAACAAGCGGATCAGCTGGTCTGAACTCGGACTGCCGATTCGGAACACGGTGCCTGGAGGATAGTTAGGACAGTTTCCTTGGGCCTCCAAAAATGAGCTAATACCTGCTCCAGGCAGGCGCCATCGCGATTGGTTTTATGGCACACCAGGAATGTTTAGCGCTCATTCTTTTATTTGTAAAGTTCAGATTAAGGTCGAGATACGTACACCAGCTTTTCAGCCGGATTAAAATCCTGAAGGTTAGCAAATGCGCTTTGTCAGGCAGCAGCAGGATCGGATAAACGCATGGATATCACGGAAGCCAGGACCAGAAACCCGGCGGAGAACCATAGGCAGCCTTGCAGTCCATAGGCCTGATAGGTGATACCGGATAAAACCGTGCCGGCCAGCCGGCCACCGGCATTGGCCATGTAGTAAAAGCCGACATTCATGGATACTTTGTCTTTATCCGAGTAGGCCAGGATGAGATAGGAGTGCAGTGAAGAGTTGATCGCGAAGAGAATGCCGAAAAAAATCAATCCAATGATAACAAGTGCTTCTGTCTGACTTGAATAATGTAAGCCGATAGCCATCAGCACGGGTACGGATGTCAGTACAATTACCCAGAACTGTGCCTCGGTTTTTCCGGGCCCCTGACCGTGCCGCTGCTTTCGTAGAAGGTTGGGCGCGATTGCCTGAACGATACCGTAAGCGATAACCCAGCTGGCGAGAAATCCACCCACCTGCATAAATGTCCAGCCGAGCGTGGAGGCGAGAAACACAGGCAGTCCAACCACAAACCAGACATCGCGCGCGCCGAACAGAAAAAACCTTGCTGCAGACAGGCGGTTGATCTCGGCGGATTTGGAAAATACATCGGTGAACTTCGGCTTGTTTTTCAGTTTGCCGACACCGGAGGGTAACATCATCGCGGTCGCTAGCAGAACCACCGCCAGGCTTCCTGCCAATATGCCAAGCGTAGCCCTGAATCCAACGAGTTGCAACAAAGCGGCGCCGAGGAAAAAGCCCGCTCCTTTCAGAGCGTTCTTGGAGCCGGTCAGCACCGCCACCCAGCGGAACAGCGCGGAGTTGCCTGCACTGGCGAAAGTCTTGACGCTGGCCTTGGCGGACATTTTGTTCAGATCCTTGGCTATACCGGACAGGGCCTGAGCAAACATGACGTAAGCGACGGTCAACCAGCTATCGGGCACGGTGAGCATGGCTAAAGCTATTATCTGTAAAGCCATGCCGATGTGCATGGTAAGATTAAGTCCTACCCTGGCCCCCAGCCAGCCTCCGGTAAGGTTTGTCACAATGCCGAAAAACTCGTAAAAGAGAAAGAGCATCGCGACCTGGATCGGTGAATAACCGAGCTGATGAAAATACAACACCACCAGCATCCGGATCGCACCATCGGTTAGCGTAAACGCCCAGTAACCGGCCGTGACCGTAAGATAATTACGCAGATTTCTGTCCATTAAAGCCCGGAGGCAATTTTTTCAGCCAGATCCATCAGGCGATTGACATAACCCCATTCATTATCGTACCAGGCCAGCACCTTGACCTGAGTGTCGTCCACAACAAGTGTCGACAGAGCATCTACAATCGACGAGCGAGGATCGTTGAGGTAATCGACCGATACCAGCGGGCGCTCTTCATAGCCTAGAATGCCTTTGAGCGAACCATGTGCCGCCTGACTGAAATAAGCATTGATTTCATCCTTGTCGACCGGCCGCTGCGCCTCGAAGACAAAGTCCGTCAGGGATGCATTCAACAAAGGTACGCGTACCGCCAATCCGTTAAGCTTGCCCTCCAGCTCCGGGAATATTTTCGTGATGGCTTTGGCCGAACCGGTGGATGTGGGAATCAGGGATTGCCCGCAGGCTCTCGCCCGGCGCAAGTCCTTATGCCCCTTGTCGACGATCGTTTGCGTGTTGGTGATGTCGTGTATAGTCGTCATGGTTCCATGCTTGATACCAACACGCTCATGCATGACCTTGACGACAGGGGCAAGACAATTGGTGGTACACGAGGCTGCCGTCAGCAAATGATGTACTTCAGGCTTGTATTGCTGATCATTGATACCGTAAACAATATTCAACGCGCCCTCGGTTGGTGCGGCGACCAGCACTTTTTTAACACCTTGCTCAAAATAAAGCTGCAGGGCCTGAGGTGATTTATGGTGAACACCGGTTGCTTCAATAACGATATCGCAAGCCGACCAGTCGGTTTCGTTTATAGACGCGTTACTGCTGTAGTCAATTACACTACCCTCGATATCAAGCTTGCCATCAACCACAGTGCATTCGTGCTCCCAGATGCCGTGCACCGAGTCGAATTTGAGCAGATGCGCCGAGCCTATCGCATCCGTGGCAATCTCGTTGACCCGGGTAAAGTCGAGGCCGACTTTACCCCAGCCCGCTCTCAAGCCTAGCCGGCCCATTCGGCCAAAGCCGTTTAAACCTATCCTGGCCATGTATTTCCCCTATCCCGATCAAGCAAGATCATCATGCCTACTCCCACTCAAGTTCCTGAAAAACTTTTTGGGCGTTCCGTCCGTTAAGCTGTTCGTGATTTTTGAGATAGTTGAAGCTTGACAGGTCGAGGGTACCGATATTCTCTATCGTACCGCCTTCATCCATGAAGGCCATAACGGTTTCCCGCAAAAACACAAGGTAGTTACGCGTATCTTTTGACGCCTGCTCAAGCGTCGTCACGCCACCATGACCGGGCACCAGGACTTCAGGCTCAAATGCGGCCATTGCATCGAACACCTCGAGCCAGCTTCTACTCGCCGAGTAGGAATTGACACCAAGCATTCGATCGACATAAACGATATCGCCGGTGAACATCACACGCTGATCTGGCAACCAGATGAACGCATCGCCGGGCGTGTGCGCAT
>JAGRHW010000428.1 GCA_020444765.1 Gammaproteobacteria bacterium
ATTCCCGCTCTCGAAAGGGAGCTGCCTGATCCCGAGACCAAGGTTGATGCCACGTTTGGCTTCGGCATTCACATTATGGGCATAGGTGGCACTGGTGGGGTCACGGTTGCAGCAACGATATCAAAGGCAGCCCAATTGGAAGGGAAGTATGTGATCGGCCTTAATCAGACCGGGTTAGCGCAGAAAGGCGGTCCTGTCATCTCGGACATTAAAATCACAAATCAGCCATTTGAGGCTGCGAATAAGATCGCAGATGGTCGCACTGACTTATATCTTGGATTCGACATCCTCAACGCAACATCGAAGAAGAATCTCGACAAATGTCTCCCCGAACGCACTATCGCGGTCGTATCCACCTCCCAAACGCCTACCGGCCACATGGTATCCAATCGACGAGAGGTGTTTCCAGAAATCCCGCCTTTACTTGACGGGATCAATGCGGTGACAAGAGCCCAGGACAACGTCTTTCTTGATGGCGAAACATTGGCTATGGGGCTGTTTGGCGACAGCATGGCGACCAATTTATTCATGGTTGGAGTGGCTTATCAGGCAGGCACGATTCCCTTGAAAGCCGAATCGATAGAGGCAGCGATTCAGGAATCCGGGCGCGGTGTAGAACAGGGCGTCGCCGCCTTTAGATGGGGGCGCATGGCATTGGTCGATAGGGACTTCGTTGAGCGTGAAATTATCAAATACTCTGGTGCTACCCGATCGGAAGCGGCTGTCAGTGCACAGGTGAAATCCATTGTTGACAGTACGGGTGCGACCGGTGAGGCCAGGCGGCTTCTCGAGGTGCGTGTTGCAGATCTTATTGATTATCAGAATGCGGAATATGCCCGTAGATATGCAGAAATAGTCAAGAAAGTCATCGTGGCCGAACGCGCAGTGGACCCGGGAAAAAGCAGTTTGACTGAAGCGGCGGTGCGTTATTTGTATAAGTTGATGGCCTACAAGGATGAGTATGAGGTCGCACGTCTGCACACAGCGCCCGAGTTTCTTTCGCAACTCGATGCCCTGTTTCCGCAGGGATATTCAGTAAAATACAATCTCGCTCCCCCGATTATTTCCAAGCATGATCCGGAAACCGGTGAATTGAAGAAAAAAGAGTTCGGCTCCTGGATGACAAATGCGTTTAAGGTACTGACATCATTAAAACGTTTGCGAGGTGGTCGCTTCGATCCCTTTGGCAACACCAGTGAGCGCAAGCGTGAGCGTCAGCTCATTGAGGAATATATTCAAGTGCTCAACGATGTTGTATCGAAACTGAGCCCCTCAAATCATGCGGCGGCAGTTGACCTGGCAAGTGTGCCTGACGAAATTCGCGGGTTTGGGCACGTAAAAGAAAAAAGCATTGTAGAAGCTTCGGCTTTATACCAAAAGCGATATGAAATTTTCCGGAATTCGCAATCTATTTCCAAACAGTCGACCTCACCAGAGACGGTGTGATGTGGCTTGTTAATGACATCTGATATCGGAGAGAGCATGAACAAACTCAATGGCTACGATTTAGAGGACCTGGAAATCGGTATGAGCGCGAGTTTTGCGAAAACAATAACCGAGGCCGATATTGTGCTATTTGCTGCGGTATCCGGAGATAACAACGCCGTACATATCAATGAAGAATTTGCAAGACAAACGTTATTCAAAGGTCGAATAGCCCATGGCATGTTGAGCGCGAGCGTGATCTCGGCTGCTATTGCCGGTCATTTGCCCGGCCCCGGGACAATCTACCTGGAGCAAAATCTTCGCTTTAAGGCACCAGTAAGACCGGGAAATACAGTGCATGCCACTGTTACGGTGACGGAGCTGTTCCCGGAAAAAAAGAGAGTGTCATTGACAACGGTATGTACTGTCGATGGAAAGGTTGTGATTGAAGGGAGCGCTCTTGTAATGCCGACATCGAAGTCTAAATAGGGCGAGTACGTCTAGTGATGCGTCCACGTTTTTGGAGGAGACGAAATGGCAAGTAAGAAAGTAGGATCAGGTTCAAGTCCATTTGAAGACCTGATAAAAAAACTGGAGCAATTCGATGTGACCACTGTGGACTTAAACAACATCATGGAGTCACAGCGTAAAGACACAGAAGCTCTGATTGATGCAAACCTGGCCTCATTTAAAGCAGTTCAGGATCTTGCTACAAAACAAATAGAGGTTTTAACACATGCAGTGAAAGAAGCTGAAGGGTTAGATTCAACTGATCCGGAGGAGCAAGCAAGAATCGCCCAGGCCATTTATGCTAAGGCGGCAGTCGATATCAAAGATATGGCTGATATAGCAAGTAACGCGCAAAGCGAAGTAATTGAAATTATTGCTTCCCGTACCGTGCAAAGTCTGAAGGAAATTCAAGCATTGATAAAGCCAGGTTAAATAAAACTTACCTGAAGCTCATCGGTATCAACGATACCGGCATTCAGTCAAATATTAGAAAAAATTTAGGAGGGGAAACCTGTGAGAATACCAAAGTCAATAATCCAGATATTAAGTGTCACCTTAGCGGCACTGCTGAGCTCAACAATACAGGCAGAAGACTCGGTCAAGGTTGGCATGATGCTACCGGCGACTGGAACCTATGCTCGACTCGGAAGCAATATACAAAAAGGCTTTAAGCTTTATGTCGAAGAGCAAGGGGGGAAGCTTGCCGGGCGTGACGTTGAATATGTAGATGTCGACTCCGAGGCGAATCCGTCTAAAGCTGTCGATAATGTCAATAAGCTTATTAAACAACACAATGTCGATGTGCTGGTCGGCAGTGTCCATTCTGGGGTTGCAATGGCGATGGCAAAATCTGCTAAATCGTCCGGTACCTTAATGATCGTTCCCAATGCTGGCGCCAATCAGGTGACAGGACCATTTTGTGGTCCCAACATATTCCGAACCAGTTTTTCCGGCTGGCAAACAGGTTTTGCTACCGGAGAAGCAATGGCAGAGAAAGGCTTCAAGAAAGTCGTAACCATTACCTGGAAATACGGTGCCGGCGAAGAAATGGTAGAGGGGTTTAAAGAAGCCTTTGAAAAAAGTGGTGGTCAAATTATCGAGCAAATGTGGATACCGTATCCGAATGTTGAGTTTCAGGCCCAGTTAACGCAGATAGCGGCATTGAAGCCGGATGGTGTGTTTGCTTTTTTTGCCGGGGGTGGTGCGATTAAGTTTGTCAAAGACTACGCCGCTGCCGGACTTAAAGAAAACTTCCCTTTATACGGAACAGGCTTTTTAACAGATGGAACGTTACAAGGTCAGGGAGATGCTGCTGAGGGTGTCATGACTGCGCTTCACTATGCGGATGAGTTAGACGTAGATAAAGACAAAGCGTTTCGTGAAGCCTATGCCAAGGCCTACGATGGGGAAACACCCGATGT
>JAGRHW010000429.1 GCA_020444765.1 Gammaproteobacteria bacterium
ATTTTTTTTTTTTTCATGTACGAATGACAGCGCCAGCATCGCATCCGTGCCGGGCTTGATGCCGACCCACTCGTCAGCGATCGCCTGATAACCGTTACGCACCGGATTGACCGAGACGAACTTCGCGCCACGGCGCTTGAGTTTTTCGAGACCGATCTTGATCGGATTGGAGGCATGATCTTCGGCCACGCCCCACATCATAAAGTATTTGGCGTTGTCCCAGTCCGGATCGCCGAACTCCCAGAACGACTGACCGAGCATGTACAAACCGCCGGCCGCCATATTCACCGAGCAGAAACCACCGTGCGCCGCCCAGTTGATGGTACCGAACTGTGTGGCCCAGAAGCCGGTCAGCGCCTGCATCTGGTCCCGTCCGGTAAAGAACGCAAGCTTCTTGGGGTCGGTGTCGCGAATTTTCTTCAGACGTTCGGTCAGCATCGCCAGCGCGTCGTCCCAGGAAATCGGTTCGAATTCACCGGCGCCACGCTCGGTTCCCGGCTTGCGGATCATCGGCTGGCTGAGCTTGGCGGGGGATTTGTGTTTCATGATGCCGGCGTTGCCTTTGGCACATAAAACACCCTTATTGACCGGGTGATCGGGATTACCGCGGATAAAGCGGATTTCGTTGTCCTGAACGGTAACCTTAATGCCGCAGCGACACGCGCACATATAACAAGTGGTTGTCTTTATTTCCTGCTTGCTGTGACTTTCAAATTCGGGCAATGCGCTCATGACCAACCGCCTGTTTGGACTCTATTTTGGGACAGGCACAAAGTCTGGACTTTTTAACAAAACCTTGCAAAATGTAATTTTTTATTTAGTTATTTAATTTTTTTATCTGTAAACATTTTTATTTATACGGGACTTTGGATACGCTGCTGACCGGGCCTGCCCTTTTGACAGGCTTATCGTCTGGCAAGGAACCCTGCCGCACGCCGTCCAACGGCTATCGAAGGGAACCGATATTTGTCATTTGAAAAGTCACACACCGTCGCTAAGCTTGGCGGATATAATTCCGGGTTATGCGCAATCCCACCTACGCTGGAGAGTTGAAAACAACATGGCAACGACCGTAACAATCCTGGGTGCGACCGGCTATGTCGGCGTACAACTGGTCAGCCGGCTGGCCGACCGAGGCTATCATATCAAGGCCCTGACCCGGCACAAATGTCGCCACAACAAACTCGGCGTGCTGTCCAACGTGCAGCTTGTCGAGACCGACACACATGACCAGGCGGCACTGGAAAAACACCTGGCCGGCAGCGCGGCGGTAATCAACCTGATCGGCATACTCAATCAGGAGGGAGCCAGCACGCACACCTTTGACAACGCCCATGTCGAACTGGTGAAAAAAATGGTCAACGCCTGCCTCAACACCGGCGTGCCCCGCTATCTACATATGAGCGCGCTCAACGCGGACGCCGAACGGGGCAGCAGCGAATACCTCAAGAGCAAGGGCAAAGGCGAAGACCTGGCTTTCGAACTGGCCGGCGACAAGCTTGCGGTCACCTCGTTTCGTCCGTCGGTGATCTTCGGCAGCCAGGACAGCTTTTTCAACCGTTTTGCCGGCCTGCTGAAAACGCTGCCGGTTTTCCCGCTTGCCTGCGGCGATTCGAAAATGGCGCCGGTCTATGTCGGCGATGTCTGCGAAAAAATCATCCAGGCGCTGGAAGACCCGTCGACCGCCGGTCAGCGCATCGACCTGGTCGGTCCGAAAGACTATACCCTGCGCGAACTGGTCGCCTACACCGGCCGGGTCAGCGGCGCTCAGAAAAAAATCATCGACCTGCCGGACTGGGCGGCACGCCTGCAGGCCAAGCTCATGGCGCTGGTTCCCGGCAAACCTTTTACCATGGACAACTATCTGTCACTGCAGACCGACAGCATCAGCGATGACGAAACGGCACGCCAGCCGACCTCGATCGAAGCGATCGTGCCGCGCTACATCGGGCAAAAAGACCGCAACCTCAAATACCAGACGTTTCGCCAGGCCGCACGGCGGGATTGAGCCGATGGCGGCCGGACGTAATCCGGCCGCCTGCTCCGGCTGGCTTTCGTGCCTCTTGCCCTGCCGCCCGACAAGCAATTCGACTTGCGTTGATGCAAGTGTTTTCTATGCTGATAGTTTTAACCTGGAATCAACCCCATGCTTCGCAACACTTCTGAAAGCTTTGGCCTGGTCAGCAGGATTCTGCATTGGCTGGTTTTTGTTCTGCTGGTGATGGTGACAATCGGCGGTTTGCAGCTCGACGATCTGCCGCAAGGCCCCGAAAAACTCGACACGGTTCTTACGCATAAATCCGTCGGCGTGCTTATTCTGGCGCTGATGCTGCTGCGACTGGTCTGGCGGCTGGCCAACCCGAAACCACAGCCGCTGACGGATGACCCCAAAAACGCCCGCATCAGCGGCCTGGTGCAAATGCTGTTGTTTTTGCTGCTGATCGTACAGCCGGTCCTCGGCGTGTTGATGTCGCAGGCCGGCGGCCACCCGGTCTCGCCATTCGGCCTGTTTGAGCTGCCCGCGCTGGTCGGCGAAAACAAGGAACTCGGCAAAACCCTGCATGGTATCCACGGCCGCCTGTGGCTGGTGATCTTCGGCATTCTGCTGATCCATATTGCCGGCTCGCTGAAACAGCACTTTATCCATAAAAACAGAACGCTGGTGCGCATGATCAAGGGATAAAACCGGTCCGGACGGCCGATGAAAGCCGTCCGGCAGCGTGCTCAGGACGTCTGCTTGACTTGCTGCCAGATCACTTCGAGTTCCTCCAGAGAAGTCACGCTGAAAGACTGCTGTCGCTCGGCCAGCGTCTGTTCGACCTTTTTGAAGCGCGCGATAAATTTTTCGTTGGCGCGGCGTAAGGCGGTTTCGCTGTCGACCTCAAGATGCCTGGCAAGATTGACCACCGCAAACAGCAGATCGCCGATTTCTTCCTGTTGCTGTTCGGCGGACTGCCCGGCGACGGCTTCCTCGACCTCGCCGATCTCCTCATGAATCTTGTCGATCACCGGCGCCAGTTCCTGCCAGTCGAAGCCGACCCGCGCGGCTTTTCGCTGAATTTTTTCCGCCCGCATCAGCGCCGGCAGAGCTTGCGTTATGCCGTCGAGCACCGATTCCTTTTCGATACTTTTCTTACGTTGCCGCTCGCGGGATTTTTCCGCTTCCCACATTCTGTGCAACTCATCATCGTTGTCGATCTCGACATTACCAAACACATGTGGGTGCCGCCTGAGCAGTTTCTCCGCCAGCGTATCGACGACTTCCGAGAATCCGAAAAGCTTTTTCTCGCTGGCCATTTGCGCATGAAAAACCACCTGCAGCAATAAATCGCCAAGCT
>JAGRHW010000042.1 GCA_020444765.1 Gammaproteobacteria bacterium
CGCTGCAACTGCCGTTGGTCGGGCGTGAAATCCCGGTCATCGCCGACGAATACGTCGATCCGGAGTTCGGCTCCGGCTGCGTAAAGATCACGCCGGCGCATGATTTCAACGACTACGAGGTCGGCAAGCGCCATCAGCTGCCGGTCATCAATATTCTCACCCGCGACGCCGCAATCAACGATAACGCACCGGAAAAATACCGGGGCATGGACCGTTTCGAAGCGCGCAAAGCAGTGGTTGCAGACTTCGAGGCCGTCGGCCTACTCGATCGCATCGAAAAGCACAAACTCAAGGTGCCGCGCGGCGATCGTTCCAACGCCGTCGTCGAACCTTATCTGACCGACCAGTGGTACGTCGACCTGACGCGTGAGGTTCAGCCTGACGGCCGGCCGGGCGGTAAACAACAGATCACCGACCCGTCGATCAACGCGGTGCGCAACGGCACGATCCGTTTCGTGCCGGAAAACTGGGACCGCACGTATTTTCAGTGGCTGGAGAATATACAGGACTGGTGCATCAGCCGGCAGCTCTGGTGGGGCCACCGGATTCCAGCCTGGTACGACGAAGCCGGCAATATCTATGTCGCCGACACCGAGGCCGCGGTTCGAGAGAAATACAAGCTCGATGACAAGCTCGCCCTGCGTCAGGATGAGGATGTGCTGGACACCTGGTTTTCCTCTGCGCTCTGGCCTTTTTCCACGCTTGGCTGGCCGGACGACACCAGTGAACTGAAAACCTTTTATCCAACCTCGGTACTGGTGACCGGCTTCGATATTATTTTCTTCTGGGTTGCGCGCATGATCATGTTCGGCATGAAGTTCATGGATCAGCAGGTGCCGTTCAGCGAGGTCTATATTCACGGCCTGGTGCGCGACAGCAACGGCCAGAAGATGTCCAAGTCCAAAGGCAATGTGCTCGATCCGCTGGACATCATCGACGGTATCTCGCTCGATAAACTGCTGGAGAAACGCGCCGGCAATCTGATGCAAACGCATCTGCAAGAGAAAATCATCGCCCAGACGCGCCGTGAATTTCCCGACGGCATTCCGAGTTTCGGCACCGACGCCCTGCGTTTCACCTTCGCCTCACTGGCCTCGACCGGGCGCGACGTGCGTTTCGATCTGAAGCGCGTCGAGGGCAACCGCAATTTCTGCAACAAAATCTGGAACGCCAGCCGCTTCGTTCTGATGAATATCGAAGGGCACGAAAAATCCATACTGGAGGCGGAAAAATCCTTCAGTCTGGCCGACCGCTGGATCATCAGCAAACTCAACGAACTCAGCCGGGTATGCGCCACCCATATCGACAATTATCGGTTTGATCTGGCAGCCCAGGCGCTTTACGAATTCACCTGGAACGAATACTGCGACTGGTATCTGGAACTTTGCAAGCCTGTCCTCAACAGCGATGCGGCCGAGGACCTTAAAAACGGCGCCAGACACACACTGGCCAATGTCTTCGAGCAACTGCTGCGGCTGCTGCATCCGCTGATTCCGTTTATCACCGAGGAACTCTGGCAGCATTTCGCGCCGTTCGCCGGCAATAGCGGCAAAACCATCATGCTGCAGGATTTCCCCTTGTTCGACGAATCCCTGGTCGATACAGAAGCGGTTGAAGAAATCGAATGGGTCAAGCAGTTCGTCATGGGGGTTCGCAAGATCCGTTCGGAAATGGATATCGCACCCGGCAAGGCCCTGCCTGTATTACTCGAAAACGCCTCGGCGCAGGACCGCGAGCGGCTGCAACAACACAAGCTTCTGCTGCAAGCCACCGCCCGGCTCGACTCGACGCGTGTACTGGATGCCGGTGAAACACCAGCGGAATCGGCGACCGCGCTGATCGGCGAACTGAAACTGTTGATCCCGCTCGCCGGGCTAATCGACAAGGATGCGGAGCTCGCACGACTGGAACGCGAACTGAACAAGCTTGAAGGCGAGATCAAGCGCCTGTCGGGCAAGCTCGGTAACGAAAAATTCACCTCGCGGGCGCCGCAGGACGTCGTCGCCGCCGAGCGGCAAAAGCTGCAGGACGCAGAAACCGCAAGCCGACAGCTCAGCGAACAGAAAGCGAAAATACAGGCCATGTAATGTCAAAGCTGCCCGACCATGAATCGCAGGTGCTTGCAGTCCACGCGACCTTTATCCATACCGTGGTCTTTGCCCTGCTCGACCCGGCCAAACGGCCGATGCTGGAGCAGCATCTGCAAACCGCCGAAAAAAACGGCTGGGCGGCATTGACCGGGGCAATCCGCAAGATCATGCAAGGCCAGACCGATAACGCGGTCTTCGCACCGCTCGACGAAGAAGACCGGATCATCGTCAAATCGATACTCAAGGGGCTGCAAAACCCGCAAACCCTGCCCCCGATAAACGACAAACCCGACCCCTCGGCGGCGGCGCCCGGGCTTGCCATGTTGGTTCGTCAGGCCGGCGGTGGCGATATGAACGCGCTGCAAATGCTCGGCGCCATGGCCGGTCAGATGGCTGCGGCCGGCGGCTCGATGGCGCGCCTCGGCGCGGTGCTCAAACAGATGCTCGACGGCGAACGTGACGCCGACAAACTCAGCGCAGGAATGGACGACAAAGGCCGTGAGCTGGTCAGCAAAATCCTGGCGGAACTCGATAAAAACAAACTGAACTGACGCCGGTCCGTTCAATACAACTCAAGGCGACACACAATATCCATGACAAAACTTCTTGAAAAGGAATTGGCCCTGGCTGAAAGACTTGCCGATACATCCGGCGGGATTTCCCTGAAATATTTCCGCCGGAACCTTGCTATCGAAGACAAACTCGACGCCTCGCCGGTGACCATCGCCGATCGCGAAATCGAAACCCTTCTGCGTGAAATGATCCTCAGTGAATTTCCCGAACACGGTATTTTCGGCGAGGAGTTCGGTACGCAGAACCTGCAGGCCGACTCGGTCTGGATTATCGACCCGATCGACGGCACCGGCAGTTTTGTCTATGGTCTGCCGCTTTACGGTTGTCTGGTCAGTCTGGTGCAAAACCGCAAGCCGGTCCTGGGTGTCATCGACATGCCCGCTCTCGGAGAGCGCTGGATTGGCCGGGCCGGCGGCGATACCATGCACAGCGGAGAGGTTTGTCGGACGAGCAATTGTACAAATCTGGCCAATGCAAAACTGCTATGCACCACACCGGACATGTTCACGCCGGAAGAATTCGAAACCTTCTCGCGCATCAGCCAGGCGGTCAAAATGCGTCGCTTCGGCGGCGACTGTCTGTGTTACGGGCTGCTCGCTTCCGGCCATGTCGATCTGGTGGTCGAGTCCGACCTGAAACCCTACGACTTTATGGCGCATGTGGCTGTTGTCGAAGGTGCCGGCGGCGTCATCAGCGACTGGCAGGGAAATCCGCTGTCGATGGATTCCGGCACGCGTGTCGTCGCGGCCGCGACAGCGGAACTGCATGCCCGTGCGCTGGAAATTCTTGCCCGGGATTAAACGTTCAATAACAGGAATTCACGCTCCCAGGAACTGATCACCGCGAAATAGGTTTCGTATTCTTTTTCCTTGACTGCGATATAGGCATCGACAAAGCGTTCGCCCATCAGTTCGACGAGTTCCGGGCAGTTGCGCAGCAGGCTTACCGCAAGCTCCGGACTGCGCGGCAGACCGTAAGGCAGATCGTAAGCGGTGTCTTCCAGCGGCGGGGTCGGCTGGAGTTTCTGTTCGATACCGAGATAACCGCAGGCCAGGGTCGCGGCAAAAGCGATATACGGATTGGCATCGACACCGGCCACGCGATTTTCGATCCGGGTGTTTTTTTCATCGCAGACCGGCACCCTGAGCCCGGCGGTGCGGTTGTCATAGCCCCATTGCATATTGATTGGCGCAGCCTCGTCACGGGCGATACGCCGGTAGGAATTGATATTCGGCGCGAGAAACAGCATGGCGGCAGGCATGTATTTTTGCATGCCCGCGATGAAATGCATAAACAAAGGGTTGGGTTTTTCTCGCGTGCCGGCGAAAATATTCATGCCCTCTTCATCCCGCACACTCATATGCAAATGCATGGCACTGCCCGGCTCTCTTTGCATCGGTTTGGCCATAAAGGTCGCGTAAATATTATGCCGCATCGCCGCCTCGCGAACGGTGCGCTTGAAGACAAAGACCTGATCCGCAAGCGACATGGCATCGCCATGCTGAAAGTTGAACTCCATTTGCGCCGCGCCCGATTCGTGAATCAGCGTGTCGACCTCCAGTTGCTGGGCTTCGGCATAATCATAGATATCCTCGAACAGCGGGTCGAATTCATTCACCGCATCGATGCTGTAGGACTGCCGGGCAGTCTCGGCGCGCCCAGAGCGGCCGATCGGCGGTTCCAGTGGGTAATCGGGGTCGGTGTTGGCTTTAACGAGATAGAATTCCAGCTCCGGGGCAACAATCGGCTCCCAGCCCCGGGCTTTATAGAGCAACAGCATGCGGCGTAGAACGTTACGTGGCGAGATGGGGATCGGCATGTCTTCCTGATCAAAGCAGTCATGGATGATCAGAGCGGTCGGCTCACTGGCCCAGGGCACCAGTCTGGCGGTGCTGATATCCGGCTTGAGGATCATGTCGATCTCGCGCGGATCGATCATCGACATATCGTCTGGCCAGTCGCCGGTGACTGTCTGGACGAAAATACTTTCCGGCAAACGCATACCGTTATCATCGCAGAATTTGGACGCCGGAATGATCTTGCCTCTTGCGTTACCGGTCATATCCGGTATCAGACATTCGACTTCGGTAATCTTGTTTTGCTTTAACCAATCAAATAATTCACGCATAAAATCCCCAAGTTAGATACGGTGCTGCCGACAGGCTTCACCGAAAGCCCTGAATATAGCAGAGTAGAACGGGTAATTTGCCGTACGCCATTCAGGATGCCATTGCACGCCGAGAATCAGCGTTCGGTCGGAATCGACCCTGAATGCCTCGATCAGACCATCATCGGCAACGGCCTCAACCAACAGGTGCTCGCCCAGCCGCTTGACGCCCTGTCCATGTAATGAATTGACCCGAACCCTGTCCTTTCCATACAGGCGATGCAGGAAACCATTCTCGATCAGGCGCACCTCGTGAGCCAGCAGGTCGAACTGTTCCTCGAGCTCCTTGCCCGCCACTTCACGATGATCGAGTTTGCCGTCCTCCTCCTCGACACGCTGTAGCAAACTGCCGCCCATGGCGACGTTGATCTCCTGAAAACCACGGCAAATGCCGAGCACCGGCGTGCCTGTTTCGAGCGCCGCGCGTACCAGTTTGAGCGCGATATTATCCCTGAAGCAATCACGTGGATCAGTGTCATCGACGGGCTGCTCCTGGTAATGGTGCGGTTCGATATTCGATACACTGCCCGGCAGCAGCACACCGTCGAGCCGTTGCAACAGACTGACGGGGTCCAGGCTGTCGGCCAGCGATGGAATCAGCAAAGGCGTTACGTCGGCGACACTGTCAAGCGCCAACAGATATTTTTCCGCGACGGTATGGGACCAGAGCGGATCGACGAATTTGCGACAAGCCAGCACGCCGACGACAGGACGATCCTTGGTGGACGTTTTTTGCATGGTATCAATCCGGCGGGCGCCGGGTTTCAGCAGCCCCTTAAGTGTAATGGTTTGACAGCAATCACTTCGCGCAAGCGATGGTGTGCCCCGAATTTCCGGGAGCAGGTTTCACTCATCGATCAAAATACAATACTGACATAATGCATCTGCCGTCCGTGGAATAGTCGCACCGGACCATTTCCGTGGCAAGCCCTGATGGATTCAGGTACTAGTTACAACGTGGACGCCTGCCCTGCGCCCTGGCCTTGCTGCGTAAAGCCAGAGCCTTGTCCATGCGTGCATTCAGGTTCTGGATCCGTGTTTCATTGGCCGGATGGGTCGACAGAAATTCGGGGCCACCGGCACCGCCGGCTTTTTTCATGTTCTCCCACAACGGGACGCTCTGACGAGGATCGAAGCCGGCCTTGGCCATCAGATCCAGACCGAGAATATCGGCCTCGGTTTCCTGTGAGCGGCCGTAAGGCAGCAGTATGCCGACCTGCGCGCCAACGCCCAACAAACCCAATAACTGGCGCTTTTGCGGATCGTTGGTCGAGGCTATGCCGATAATCGTGGCCAGCGCCACACCCGCCTGGGTTGCATAAGTGGCTGAAACCCGCGCATTGCCATGATCGGCCAGTACGTGCGCGACTTCGTGTCCAAGAACCGTGGCCAGTTGATCCTGATTCTCGGCCACCTTGAGCAAACCGGTATAAACGCCGATTTTGCCCCCCGGCAACGCGAAAGCATTGACCTGGTCATCCTCGAAGACATTGACTTCCCAGTCACTTTTTTCCGGCAATGCCTCGGTAATCGCTCTGGCGACACAGTTGACATAACGCGTAACCTTGGCGTCTTTGGTGACCGGCGTGTTCTCTTTCATTTCCGCGTAGGCAGCCACGCCCATCTGCGCCATCTGGGCATCCGGAAACAGCTTCAGCTGTCTTTGTCCGGTCGGCGATACCGCGCAGGCATACAAACCGGTTACGGCGACAAATGCCAGCAGTACAACATTAATCCTGTAACGCCTCAGCATGTTCTGTAATCCTGTCTATTCAGACCGTATCAACCGAAGTCTCAGGCTCAATGACGGACACCCTGATACAGATTCAGCCTTACGGGTTGCTCAAAAACATACGTCTCGCCGCGCTTTGCCTTCTCAAACGCGGAACGGACGGCCGGAGTGCGCACATCCTGCTCGGTATAACCGCTGTTGTACGACAGTTCGGTAAAAAACCCGGCGAAATGCTCGAAGTCGCGAAATTCCCGGCTCGTTCGATAGCGGATGATTTTTTCCGTAAGGAAACGCTCCCTGGCATGGTTATTCAGGGCTTCCAGCGCCGCGTCGCGGACCAATGTTTCATCATGAAAATATTTGACGGCATCCTGCATCAGGCCTTCGGCGATCGGCTCCTTTACAAACAGATAGCCGTCCGGCTTGAGAACCCGCAGCGCTTCGGCAATCGCCGCTGGCATTTCCTCGACCGGAACGTGATGAAACGAATAATGAAACATCACCGCGTCTACCTGACCGGTTTCCAGCGGCAGGTTTTGCGCGACCCCTTCGGTCAATCCGACATTCGGTGTGATCTCGGCCACACGGTTCTTCGCCACCTGAACCGGATCGGTCTCGACGCCGAGTGTTGCCGCACCACGTTTTGCAAGTTCGCGGCACAGACTGCCGTCACCACAGCCGACATCGACGATAAACTTCCCGTCAAGTGGCAAAAACTCTTCAAGCACGCTCATATGGTCCGCGAGACCCCGATCAAACTCAAGTGGTGACAGCATATTTATCAATCCGGAAACACATAAAGATATAAACAGCTTAAAGAGTATCAACCCTGAGGATGAATGCAAGTCCGGGACAAGGACAATGTATACAGGTGACTGGTGGCTCCGGTTCTGAGAGACCGGAAAACTTACAGGCGGGATTCGGGGCCGCCCGGCACTGGCCGGGACAGCCTGTCAAGATCAGATATCGAGTGACTTGAGATAGGCGCGGAATGCATCGCCGACCTCTTTGTGATGCAGGGCAAATTCGACCTGGGCCTGCAGATAACCGAGCTTGCTGCCGCAATCGAAGCGCTTGCCTTCGAAGTTATAGGCAACTACCCGTTGTTCCTCAAGCAGGCGCGAAATTCCGTCGGTCAACTGAATTTCACCGCCGGCCCCGCGCCCGGTGGTTTCCAGGATGGAAAAAATCCGCGGCGTCAGGATATAACGGCCGACCACCGCAACATTACTTGGCGCCTCGCCCGGCTGTGGCTTTTCAACCATCTCGGTAACTTCAATCAGACCCTTATCGACCTGTTTGCCGCCAACCACCCCATAGGACGATAGCTCTTCATCGGACACCATCATGGAGCCGAGTACCGAGCAATGCTGGTAGTTGTAGACGTCGACCATCTGCGAGAGACAGGATTGCTTGGAAAAGTTGATCAGATCGTCAGCCAGAATAACTGCAAACGGCTCGTCGCCGACAATCGTCTTGGCGCATAAGACAGCGTGCCCCAGCCCCAGAGCCTCGGCCTGCCGGATAAACACACAATCCACATGCGGCGGCAGAATCGAACGGACCATGTCCAGCAAGGCGGTTTTCTGCTTGAGTTCGAGTTCACGCTCCAGCTCATAAGCCTTGTCGAAGTGATCCTCGATCGACCGCTTGTTGCGTCCGGTAACGAATATCAGTGTGTCAACACCGGCCGCAACCGCCTCTTCAGCGGCATACTGGATCAGTGGCTTGTCGACAACCGGCAACATTTCTTTCGGATTTGCCTTTGTTGCGGGCAAAAAACGGGTTCCCATCCCGGCGACGGGAAAAACCGCTTTTTTAATCGACTTCATAGTGCTTCCTCGAGATGATGACTCTGGGTTGTTGAGCGATAAAGCATCGTTCATCGTTTAATCCATGATTTGTGTGTATTTCGTGCGGAGCCTGACAGGCTGCGTGCCGGCAATCCGGGGTATAGACGTGATTGCTGTTTGCACGGATTCAGTGTCCCCTAACCATATCCGCTATATCGGCCACAGGCAATTACACCTTAACCATATAAAAAAACTGGACATTTTTATTCACCCGTGAATGACAATTAGCGCTTTAATATCGACCTTGCCTCACCTAGACTTAGCCTTTGCCAATTATTCGAAAAAAAATGGGGTCGCTATGACATTTGTTGTGCTGGAGAACTGCATACGCTGCAAATACACCGATTGTGTCGAGGTCTGCCCGGTGGATTGTTTTCATGAGGGCCCCAACTTTCTGGTCATAGATCCCGACGAATGCATCGACTGCGCTCTGTGCGAGCCGGAATGCCCGGCGGAGGCGATCAAGCCTGATACTGTGCCGGGGCTCGAGAAGTGGATCGCGCTCAACGCCGAATATGCGAAGCAGTGGCCGAACATCACGATCAAGCGCGAGCCGCCGGACGACGCCAAGGAGTGGGACGGGGTCGAGGGCAAGGAGCAGTATTTCTCCGACAAGCCCGGCGAGGGCGACTAGGATCGGGCTTCCGGCCCGCTAACCATGCCGGCCGGCGTGATCTGCTCGCAGCGCGGCAAACCGTTGATTTTTTGGGAAAATGTGCTATATTTCCCACAGTCGCCCGTTCTGATCGCAAGATGTAGGGCGCTCCGAGGAGCCGCCCGACTTAGAATATCCAAGCTGAGAGCCTGTTTTCACACGCCTTACCCTTCGTGGGGCGCGCGGAAGTAGTATCGCTGCGAGGATTCAACTGGCGTCTGACGGAACTTCAGTCGCGTAAGGCCGGTATGCCGGCACAGGAGCAGAAGCCAGAATGACCACCCCGAAGAAGACCCAGACCCGCCAAGGTTTCAAGACCAACGAGCACATCGTTTATCCGGCCCATGGCGTCGGCAAGATCGTGCAGATCGAGGAACAGGAAATCGCCGGCGCCAAGCTGGAGCTCTATATCGTGGATTTCGAGAAGGAAAAGCTTCGCCTCAAGGTGCCGACCGGCCGCGCCGAGCAGAAGGGCATGCGCCGCCTGTCGGACAAGGGCCAGATCGAGCAGGCGCTCAAGGTCCTCAAGGGCCGCGCCCGCATCAAGCGCACCATGTGGTCGCGGCGGGCCCAGGAATATGATGCGAAGATCAATTCTGGCGACCTCATCGCCGTGGCCGAAGTCGTGCGCGATCTTTACCGCTCCGAGCGCCAGCCCGAGCAATCCTATTCCGAGCGCCAACTCTTCGAGCAGGCGCTGGAACGGATGGCCCGCGAGATCGCCGCGGTGAAGAAGATCGACGACGATATCGCCATCAAGGAACTGGAAGACTATCTCGCCAAGAACGCCAAGCGCCCGGCGGCGGCCGACAAGGCCGATGACGAGGTGGCCGCCGACGAAGCCGCCTGATCGTCGCGCAAGAGCGCCAGAAATCGGGGCCCGGTCATTCAGCCGGGCCCTTTTGCGTTGCGCAGCCTGCCGTCCCGTTCCGGCTTCCGGCTTGAAGCTTGATTTGAAGCCGCGATGTGCTACGGAGTGAAGCGTCCGGAACGCCTCCCTGCAGCGCTGACGGAGCGGACCGGAGGCACGGACGACGCACCAGGCCGCGGGGCGCGTACCGGGGCACTGATCGATCACCACGTGGTCCCGTAGCTCAGCTGGATAGAGCATCGGTTTCCTAAACTTTTCGGCCCCACTTACATGCGGTTACATGCCGCTTATGTGGCACAACATCACATTGATTTCATTGAAATCCGACTGACATTCGGCACATACTGTACCGCCATAGCACACGACATTTCAGAGCAAAAAAGAGCAATATCCACACGGGACATTTGCGCCAGCGGCAGGCGCATGATTCAATAATGGTATACAAGCTAATCCGCTCGCGTCTGCACCTCTGTCATTAGCGGCGTGCAGGATCGAGGGACAAACAAATTTATGATTACAGCAATTATCGTAGGAGCAGTTTGCGCAGTAGTGGGAGTTATTATTGGCGACATCATTTCAAGCGGGCCAACAGACCCTATGATGTGTAGTCACGTCGACTACGAGCACCTTCGTTCGAAGGTCAGCAGGTTGGAAACAGAAAACTTCTGCCTCGAACAGGAACTCAGGCGCACACTTTGTATTCAGACCAGTGTCCCAGTCTTTCAGTACTGTCGTGACTTGGATGAACGCGAACGGACGCTGAAGTTCTTGAAGAGCGCCATTCGTCCACTGGAGGATTGGAAGAAGTCACTAGAGGCGAATTAGATACTGAGCCAAAGGAAAAACAGGAACGCCAGCGCCATCACCACAGTCGCCAATATCCCGAGTTTACCCTCGGCATCGGCCTTGAATTCCCAAATATGAACTGCGAGCCGGTCATGCGATACCGGCTCGTCGGTTTTCTTCTTGATGGGCATGTCGTCAAACGCTCCTAGCCATTGAAAAACTTCAATGTGCCTCGACGACAAATTTTGTGTTGCAGATTCGGGGAGCCTCGTCAAGCGTAACGGTGACGTTTACAGCCTATTTTACAGCCTATTTCTTGTTCTTGACATGTTCTCCCCGTGCCGCGCTGGACCAGCGAAGACACCTCGAACCGATCGTGCCTTTTCTCTTTTCACGGCAACGAACGAAATGCTATCTTGTGTCTCGTTGTCTCATCAGTCAAAACGACCGAGCGTCTCTAAGAGCAAAAGAGAGCAAAATTGCGCGCGGGTTTTCTACTAACCCATTGAAAACAAACACGGTCCCGTAGCTCAGCTGGATAGAGCATCGGTTTCCTAAACCGAGGGTCGCAGGTTCAAGTCCTGCCGGGATCACCATTCTTCTTCAAAGGCAGGACTGACATGACAAAGCGCATCATTTTCACAGGTGGCTCGGGCAAGGCCGGCAAGCACGCCGTTCCCTGGCTCAAGGCCAAGGGCTACGACATCCTCAATCTCGACCTGAAGCCCCTGGATTGCCCCGGCGTGAACACGTTGATCACCGATGTCACCGATTCCGGCCAGGTGTTCAACGCCCTTTCGATGCATTATGGCTTCGACGGCTATGACAAGGGCAAGGTTCCCTCCGCACCCGATGCCGTCGTTCATTTCGCCGCCGTGCCGCGCGTGCTGATCACGCCCGACAACACCACCTTCGAAACCAATGTCGTCTCGACCTACAATGTCATCGAGGCGGCGCTGAAGCTCGGTGTGCGCAAGGTCATCATCGCCTCGAGCGAGACCACCTATGGCGTCTGCTTCGCTGAGGGCGACAAGGATTTCCACCACTTCCCGCTGGAGGAGGATTACGACATCGACCCGATGGACAGCTACGGCCTGTCCAAGCTGGTCAACGAGAAGACCGCCCGGGCCTTCGCCATGCGCTACGGCGCCGACGTCTATGCGCTCCGCATTGGCAATGTCATCGAGCCCCACGAATACCCGATGTTCGAGGGCTTTCTGAAGAACCCCATGTCGCGCAAACGCAACGCCTGGGCCTATATAGATGCCCGCGACCTGGCCCAGATCGTGCACCTCTGCATCATGAAGGACGGCCTGGGCTTCCAGGTGTTCAATGCCGTGAATGATACCATCACCGCCAGCCAGCCGACAGCGGAATTCCTCAAGACCCACTGCCCGCAAATACCGCTGAAGCGTCCGATCGGCGAATGGGAGGCCCCGCTTTCCAACCGCAAGATCCGCGAGGTCCTGGGCTTCAAGGAAGAGCACAACTGGCGGAAATACGTGAAGTCCCCCTGATGTCCCAGCCGTTTACGCCCCTGGTCGACAGCCTGCCGTCTTCCGTGCCCTTCGTCGGCCCCGAGGCACTGGAGCGGCGGAGCGGCACCAGATTCCGGGCTCGGATCGGCGCCAATGAAAGCGTCTTCGGCCCATCGCCCGCCGTGATCGCCGCCATGCAGGCGGCGGCGGGCGAGGCCTGGCAATATTGCGATCCGGAAAATCACGACCTCAAGGCGGCGCTGGCCACCCATCTTGGCGTGGCGCCGGAAAACGTCGTGGTTGGCGAGGGTATCGACGGTCTCTTCGGCTACGCGGTCCGGCTTTTCGTCGAGCCCGGCGTCACGGTCGCCACCTCGCTCGGCGCCTATCCGACCTTTAATTTCCATGTCCGGGGCTTTGGCGGCAGGCTGGTGACCACGTCCTATGTCGAGGACCGCGAGGACCCCGCGTCCCTGCTGCACCTCGCCCGCCACGAGGGCGCCCGCCTCATCTATTTCGCCAATCCCGACAATCCCATGGGAAGTTGGTGGCCCGCCGCCGATGTGGAGGGGATGATCGCCGGCCTTCCCGATGGCGCCCTCCTCATGCTCGACGAGGCTTATGGCGAATTCGCGCCGGACTGCACGCTGCCGCCGCTTGATGTCTCCAATCCACGGGTGCTGCGCTTCCGCACCTTTTCCAAGGCTTACGGACTTGCCGGCATGCGGCTTGGCTATGCCATCGGCCATGCCGATCTGATCCGCGCCTTCGACAAGATCCGCAATCACTTCGGGGTCACCCGGCTGAGCCAGGCGGCCGGGCTGGCGGCCCTGGCAGATCAGGGCCACCTCGCGGCGGTCATCGCCAATGTCGCCAAGGCCCGCGGGGAGATCGCGCGGATTGCCCGCGGCAATGGTCTGTCGCCGTTGCCGTCGGCCGCCAATTTCGTCGCCATCGATTGCGGCCGCGATGGCCCTTATGCCAGACGCATTCTGGAGGCTCTCGGGCGCCGCGGCGTTTTCGTGCGCATGCCGGGCGTGGCCCCGCTCGACCGCTGCATCCGGGTGAGTGCCGGCACAGACGCGGATTTGGCCATCTTCGAAGCCGAGCTTCCCGCGGCCATTGCCGACGCCCGGCAGATGTAAGTGCCGAGGCTCAACCAGCCGCTGCTGGCTTGGGATGGGCGCAACGGCTCAGATAGTTGATCACGCAGTTTTTCACCTTGGCATCGGCGAGCCTGCCACTCCGGACGAAGACATAGTTGAATTGCTCGTGCGACTCGAAGTCCCGCGCGATGGGAACGAGATTATGCTCGGCCAGGAACCGCACCACCTTCGGGGCCTGCCATTGCCCTTGCCAGAATTCGGTTTCCTCCACCTCCACCATCAGCAGATGGGTATTGGCAAGAAAGCTCTGTGCACCTTCCAGGGCCAGTCCGATGGCGCCTTCGACATCGATCCAGGCGGCACAGCGCTTTTCGCCGAGATCGCCGAAGAAGCCATCGAGGGACACGGCTTCGACACTCACATCTTCATAGGTCACGCCCTCTTCATTGCGCGCCAGAAGCGAACTGCGCAGATTGCGCCGTGGCAGCTCTTTGCCATGAAGATGCTTCAACACCTTGAAGCTGGTCTGACCTGTTGCATTTGAAACCGCCAGATTGAGATATTCGACGCCGGCACGGCCGTGTTTCAATTCTGCTTCGAAATGCGCATGGTTATGGGGATTGGCTTCAAAAGCCACCGCGCGGATGGCCGGATGGCGCCGCTTCATGTTGAGTGATGTCTTGCCGTCGAAAGCGCCCGCCTCGACAAAGATGTCCGGCTTCAGTTTGTCGATCAGCGCTTCGAACAGTTGACCGAGATCGGCGCTCGAGCGCCATCGGTCGTCGGCGCTGGTCATGTCATAGAACGCCGCGGTACTCAACATCTGCCACTCGCGCAGCACGGCCACTGGCAACATCGCCGTCATGGAATTTCCATCCCCCATGCCAGGACCGCGCATGCGCCAAGCCGCATCTCGTGGGCTGGCGGTATCACTGATCTGGCAATCATCTCGCGTTGAAAAAATTCTGCGTGTCGATGCGGAGGATAATGCCGAAATCGCTCAAATTCGACTTAATGTTGAAAAGATGGTTACGGCACCACTTTTTACCTTAGGAAATCCTGTCCTCTGTGTCGCGGCTGCTGGAGATGCCGTGACGGCCCCCTCGGGCCGCCACGAAGCGTCTCCCGCGGTTTTACT
>JAGRHW010000430.1 GCA_020444765.1 Gammaproteobacteria bacterium
TCGACCTCGAGTTCGGCGGCTGAGGTGATCAGAAAATGCCTGAGCAGCAGCGGGATATCCTCGCGGCGTTCTCGAAGCGAGGGCGCTCTTATCCGAATGACGTTGAGGCGATGAAACAGATCTTCACGAAAGCGCTCTTCGGCGACCAGTTGTTCCAGGTTTTGATGCGTGGCTGCGATAATCCGCACATCGACCTTGACCGGCGTATGGCCGCCGACGCGGTAGAACTGCCCGTCCGACAGAACCCGCAACAGGCGGGTTTGCAGCGGTGCGGGCATATCGCCGATTTCATCGAGAAAAAGCGTGCCACCGTCGGCCTGTTCAAAGCGGCCGACACGCGAAGACTGGGCGCCGGTAAACGAGCCCTTCTCGTGGCCGAATAGTTCGGATTCCATCAGCTCGTGCGGAATCGCCGCCATATTGAGCGCGATAAACAGATTGTCGGCGCGCGGGCTGTGCCGGTGCAGGGCCTTGGCGATCAGCTCCTTGCCGGAGCCTGACTCACCATTGATCAGTACCGCGATATTGGAGCGAGACAACCTGCCGATAGCGCGAAACACTTCCTGCATGGCGGGCGCCGAACCGATCAGTTCCTGCGGTGAGCCGCCCTTGTATTCATTGCCATCGGCTTTGTGTTCCAGGCGGCTGCTTTTACTGGCGCGCTCGGTCAGCTCGATCACTTCGTCGACATCAAAGGGTTTGGGAATGTATTCGAAGGCGCCGCCCTCGTAAGCGGACACCGCGGTTGCGAGATCGGAATGAGCCGTCATGATGATGATCGGCATATCCGGATGCTCAAGCTTGAAACGCTGTAAAAACTGCAAACCATCAGAGCCGGGCATGCGGACATCGCTGATGATGACGTTCGGCAGTTCCGGATTATGTTGCAGGGACTGAATGACTTCGTCGGCGCTGCTGAAGCAGCGGGTTCTCATCGTGGTCTTCTGAAAAGCCTTATCCAGCACCCAGCGGATCGATTGATCATCGTCGATAATCCATACCTGTTCAGCCGCCATTATTCGCCTCCAACGGGACTAAAATCGTAAATACTGTGTTGCCTGGTGTGCTGCGGCACTCGATGATGCCACGATGTTGATTGACCAGGGATTGAGCGATTGACAAGCCAAGCCCGGTGCCTTCGGCCCGGCCGGTGATCATCGGGTAAAACAGCGACTCTTTGAGCGCCTCGGGTATGCCTGGGCCGTCGTCGATGATCTCGAAGCAGCCAACCAGCTTGTGCAATTGACTGCCGATAGTTACCCAGCGGTCGACGCGTGTGCGGAATTTGATCGTGCCCTTGCCGCCGAGCGCCTGCAGGGCGTTGCCTGTAATGTTGAGGAAGACCTGCACGAGATGATCTCGGTCGGCACTGAAATTTGGAATACTCGGGTCATAGTCGGTAATCAGCTCGACGCCTTTCGGCGCTTCCGCCTGAACCAGCTTGCGCACGTATTCCAGTACTTCATGGATGTTCACCTGTTCCGGGTTCGGTCTGGAATGAGGACCGAGCATCCGTTCGATCAGGCCGTGCAGACGATCCGCTTCGCGGATGATGATATCGGTGTACTCGTGCAGTGACTCCTCGCTGAGTTCCCGTTCGAGCAATTGCGCGGCACCGCGGATACCGCCAAGCGGGTTTTTGATTTCATGCGCAAGCCCGCGCAACAGATTGCGGGAGATTTCCTGCTGCGACAGCATGGCGTTCTCGCGCGCGATCCGCAGTTGCTGATCGATACTGTGAAATTCCAGCAACAGACCATTTTCGTGATTCGCCGACTGGTAAGGGGAAATACTGCAATCGACGACGATCGGCGTATCATGCCCCAGCCGCTGTACCGGGACTTCGCGTTCGGTATAGCGGCGCTCGTGCTGTAAGACTTCGTGCAACCGTTCGATCAACTCCCCGGGCAGGCTGATGATGTCCAGCAGCGCGATTCCGATCGCCTTGCGGGCGCTGATGCTGAATAAAATCTCCGCCGCCGTGTTCAGGTAAATAATGCGCAGTTTTGCGTCCAGGCACAGCAAGGCCGTCAATTGCTGTTCCTGGACGGCGTGCGCTTCACACGAGCAGGTTTTAGGGAGTTTTTTCATTGTCGTTTACAGTGCAATAGTCAAACCACGCGGCAGAGGATGGTTTTTTACCGCAAAAGAAAATAAAAAAACTATTTAAATCAATGAGATAATTTGTTTCTTCGAAATGATTTAATGCGAACATAAGACCAATATTGTGCAATGAAATAACCCGTTGCACAATATTGGTGCATTCTATGGTTTGGTCTTCATTAGTGAGCTTTGCTAAAGCGTTTCAGCTCGAAAGAGATGTTTTCTGCGACGATGAGCTGCTCGCCATCCGCGTCCTGAATATAGGCGGCCACGGTGTGCGTGCCTCGATCGATGTTGTCCAGCTTGACCGTGTTGGAGGTTCCGTTATTAACCACCTGACCGTCCAGCTCGATAAACAGGCGGTCTCCTTTCTCGGCGAATAAACGGGGAATCAGTTGAACCGATAGAATGACATTACCCGCGTTGTCGCGAATCGTCTCTTCGTGGCTTGGTTGAATGATTTCCAGCTGCGTGTATTTATTTTCGAATGCGCTTTTGGGTTTGCTTTGATTTTCCGGTGCGACCTTTTTTGGTGCATAGGTGGTTTTTGGTGTGTCCAAGACGTTAAGTTCAGGCAGCACAACCTCTTTGGCGCTGTCGTCCGGCGGGATATCCGTATAAATGATGTTTCCGTCTTCGTCCGTGGATTTGTAAATCTGCGCCAGCGCCAGGGCCGGTGTCAGTAAAGCCAGTAACAGTAATGTTTTCATCGTTTTATCGTGCTCAATGAGTCAGGCCCTTATGTTCCAGTTGGTGTTGACTGGTCCAAGCACGATTTGATCCAGAAAATAAGAAAAGCCCTCATAAAGAGGGCTTTTCGAGGCGTTGTTACGAAATGGTATTAACAGCTGTAATACATGTCGAATTCCGCCGGGTGCGTTGCCATGCGGATGCGTGAAACTTCCTGTTTCTTCAGTGCGATATAGGCATCGATCAGATCATCCGAGAAAACGTCACCGGCTTTCAGGAATTCACGGTCTTCGCTGAGGCAGTTGAGAGCCTCTTCGAGCGTGAAGGCAACCTGCGGGATCTTGGCTTCTTCTTCCGGCGGCAGATCGTAGAGGTCCTTGTCCATCGCGTCACCGGGATGGATCTTGTTTTGTATACCGTCGAGACCGGCCATCATCAAGGCTGCGAAACAGAAGTACGGATTGGCTGACGGATCAGGGAAGCGTACCTCGATACGGCGTCCTTTCGGGCTCGAAACCCAGGGAATC
>JAGRHW010000431.1 GCA_020444765.1 Gammaproteobacteria bacterium
AAAAATCTGGTCAACGAGGCGGCGATGCGGGCGGCGCGTGAAAAACGCCAGACGGTTATTTTCGAGGATTTCGATCAGGCGCGGGACAAAATCATCATGGGCTCGGTCAGAACCCTGGCCATTCAGCCCGACGAACATCACCGGCTGGCGGTGCACGAGGCCGGCCACGCTATCGCTGCGCACTTTCTGGAAAATGCCGATCCGCTGTACAAGGTGACGATTATTCCGCGCGGCCAGGCGCTCGGCGTCACGCATCAGTTGCCGAAATATGAACGGCATACCTTGTCCAAGGCCTATCTGTGTGATCGGCTGGCGATCATGATGGGCGGGCGGGTCGCTGAAAAACGCCTGCTCGACAGCTACAGCTCCGGCGCTGATGACGATATACGGCAGGCGACCTCACTGGCGCGGGCGATGGTGACGCGTTGGGGCATGTCCGATGACATCGGGCCGATGGATTTACGCGCCAGTGACGAACATCCTTTTCTGGGCCGGGAGATCGCACAGCCAAAGAATCACAGTGAGGCTACCGCCCAGCTCGTCGATCAGGCGGTCAAGGCCTTGTTGCAGGACGCGGAGCGGCGTGTCGGCGAGGTCATCGATAAATACCAGGATCGTCTGCTGGCCTTGATCAGCGAACTCGAAGCAAAGGAAACCCTCCAGCAGGAGGATTTGATGCGGATTCTGGGTGAGCCGGTAATGGCGCCGAAGCTGGTCAGCGCCGGTAAGCAGGTTACAGCGGCGTCCATGCCGGGATAGATACACGCTGTTCAGGAAAATTGCCTGGACGAATATAATTCTTAATGTTTTCTATGACCGGCCGTTAGCAATCTTAGGTATCGATCAGGGAAAGAACGACACCGCCTTTTGCAGCGACGGTTTTCATGTCCTGATTTGCAGTGTTTTCCTTCCGCGATATGTTGTCGATCGATAACCCAATCCATAATAATCAAAAAAATCCGGTTTTTCAGAGATGCACACGAGTAACTATATATTTGAGTTTTTGCAGACCAGGGTTTGACCCCCTCGATTAACAGCACTCAATTACCGTATCAGCGTTACCGTGTGTTGGCATGTTCAGAGACAAGGACAACGTCCAGGCGGTAATTGCAGTGAAAATCAGTAAATTCGGACTCAAGGAAAAAATCATCTTCGCCATGTTATCGGCAGGTTTGCTGCCGCTGATCGGGTATGGCGTGATCAGTAGTTACTTAACCAGCAAGGCAATGCAGGAATCTGCTTACGCGCAAATGTCCTCCCTGCGCGACGTCAAGCAGGAACAAATCCAGGATTATATCGAAGATGTCGGCAAACAACTGGTGACGCTTGCCGAAAACACCATGACTCAAAATGCAGCTCAGGCTATGTCTGACTCTTTTTTCAGTTTGCCCGAACAGATCAGGCCGGATGCCGCCGAGCTGGCTGAGCTGGAGCGGGGGCTGGCAGGCTATTACCAAACAGGCTTCGGGCAGAAGCTGAAAGAAATCAGTGGCCAGAGCATGGACACCACGACGCTGATACCGCGAGGTGAGGCCGCACGTCTTGCCCAGCATTTATATATCAGCGCGAATCCGCATCTGCAGGGTGAGAAAGACGGGCTGGACCGAGCTGAGCAGGACAGTCTCTACAGTCAGCAGCACGCCGTCTATCATCCGGTATTCCGGAGCCTGTTGAAGAGATACGGTTTTTATGATCTTTTTCTGGCTGACCCCAAGTCCGGTCATATTGTCTATTCGGTGTTCAAGGAGCTTGATTTCGCGACCAGTCTGATCGATGGCCCTTATAAGAATAGCAATCTGGCCAGCGTCTACCGCAAGGCAATGAACGGCAAGGCCGGTGAAATCTATCTGGAAGACTACGCGCCTTATCTGCCATCTTATAATTTACCGGCCTGGTTTATATCCACGCCTGTTTTCAAAGAGCAGGAGCTGGTCGGCGTATTGATGTTCCAGCTGCCGGTGGAGCGAATCAGTGAAATACTGGCTAAGAGTATCAGCAAGGATTCCGAGACCTCCGCGTATCTGGTCGACAGGCAGAACAGGATCGTTTCCCACTCCAGCGACGAGGTCTTCCAGGCCGACAAGCATATGGCTCTGCAATCTGCGGCCCTGGAGCAAGGGTTGGCGGGGCAGTCCGGGGAATTGCTTGCGGAAAATTATCAGGGTATCGAAGGCATATCCTCTTTTGCCCCGGTTGCAGTCAACGGACTTGACTGGGTGCTGATTGTCGAGGTCTCGTCTCAAAAGGTTTTTGCCTCGCTGAAAGATCTGCAATACACCGGTGCTGCACTTGCTTTATTCGGCGCGCTTTTTATCGTGGCGCTGGCTTACCTGCTGGGCAGGGACGTATTGAGCAATCTGGGGGCTGATCCATCCAGACTTAGCAGCGTGTCCGACGCGATCGCAAACGAACGGTGGGAGGATGAGGCTCTGCAGATTCAGGATACCGGGAAACGCAAGGGCGTCCTGTCCGCGATGCTGGCGATGAAGGAAAATATCCAGGGCCGGATACTGGAGGAGCGTCGGGTCGCCAACGAGAGCGCCCGTGTTCTGCAAGCTCTGGACAGTGTCAAAAGCTGCGTTATGGTGACCGACAGTGATTACAACGTTATATACAGCAACAAGGCATTCAATAAACTGCGGGATAGCAGAGGTGCAGATCTGCATAGCCTGATCCCGGACAGACCGTTCGAGGAAAAGCACATTCCGGTCAGTGGCGAGCTGCGCAATATTCTGCATTCGGTTTGCGATATCAATGAACCCGGTGTATCCCCCGGAAGGACAGAAATACAAACCGGTGAGAGTCACTTTGGTATTATCGGTGGCCAGGTTGTAGATTCCGAAGGCAATGTGCTGGGTGGTGTTTTTGAATGGACCGACCGTACCGAGAATGTTCATATCGAACAGGAAATCCAGTCAATTGTCGACAGTGCCAGAGAGGGTGATTTGTCAGGCAGGGTTGAGGTGGACGACAAGAATGGCTTTTTCAAGGTGCTGGGAACCAGCATCAATCAACTGGTGGATGTCAACGAGAAAAGCATCAACGAAACCATTGCCTCCCTGAGCGCCCTGGCGGCTGGCGATCTGTCCAGACCCATGACGACCAGCTACACCGGTTCGTTTGGTGAGCTGGCATCTTATGTAAACAGTACGATTTCGACCTTATCCAAGGTGGTCGGGGAGATTGGTGAAACGTCCTCCAAGGTGCTGTCGGCGTCGAACAATTTGCTGGAAGAAAACACCCGTTTGTCTGACCGCACCGAACTCCAGGCAAGTAATCTCGAAGAGACGGCATCCAGCATGGAGGAAATCACCTCA
>JAGRHW010000432.1 GCA_020444765.1 Gammaproteobacteria bacterium
GGCCGGTCGCCGGTATTGGCGACCGTGACGCTGAGGGTCTCGCGGCCGCTGTTGAGTTCGATATCGCCGTCGGCGACGATCAGTTCTCCGGGAATCATCTGCAGGGCCTCTTCAGACTATCGGGTTATGGACGGTGACAAGCTTGGTGCCGTCCGGAAACGTTGCCTCGACCTGCACCTCGTCGACCAGGCCGGCCACGCCGTCCATGACATCGTCGACACTCAGCAGAGTACGCCCGTAATCCATCAGCTCGGCGACGGTCTTGCCATCACGCGCGCCTTCCAGGATCGCGGCGCTGATAAAGGCGACCGATTCCGGGTAATTGAGTTTCAGGCCGCGCGCCTTGCGGCGTTCGGCCAGCAGGGCGGCGGTAAAAAGCAGCAGTTTGTCTTTTTCTCGGGGAGTCAACTCCACGGTGATATCTCCTGTCGGTGAGTCAGGTCGACCAGATGCGTGGCGGACACGCTGCGCGCCCGAGCGTCAACGGGCGGATGCAACTCCAGATCGACGTCAACAGTTGTCGCGCCTGCTCGGTGGAGTGGCCGAGGTAACGGCAAACCAGCAAGTCCTCCAGCAGGGTGTAGCCTGTCTGTGCGTTTTCCGCTTGGCTGAAACGCTGTTGTACCGTTTCCAGTATATCCGGATTCGCCCGGGTCGCGAGCAGTGTTGCAACGACCGGGTGTTGACGCAGACCGGACAGAGCGAGCAGACCGCTTTGGTCTTTAAGGGATAATCTTTCCAGCAGCAAAGGCTTGTTTTCGCGAAAAAGTTTCAGGGAAAAATCCGCCGAACCGTCCGAGAAACGTTCATCGCTCGCCGGTCTGCCGAGACAATGGATTTCCCAGCCGATAAAACCTGCCTTGTCGTGCAGATGGATTTCGTTACGCAGCGAAACCCGGCTGCCGCTGAAAAAAATATTTTCCTGTGGCAGCCATTCCAGTGAAGCCTGCCGGTCGATCGTCAGACGTTGAATCTGTGTCGCTTCAAGGCCCGCCGAACGGTAGAACTTGGTCGCACCCGGTGTCGTCACCAGCGCGTTGGCGCCGGACTCGACCGTTGCATCGATTTGCAGGGCGTCGCCTCCGACCACACTGCCTGGTGGATGCAGGACATACAGATGGCAAACCCCGTCTTCTGGATAGAAGGGCCGTTGAACCGTCAGCGGGCCGCGTTGTTTGCGTCCGGATAAAACCGTTTTGTCCGGACGCGGCGAGAATTTCAGCGCAAGTTCAGCCTGCCAGCCCTGCTGTTTTATGACGGCCGACACCGGTTTATTCCGTTGCGCGGTGATTTAGACAAAGTCATGATTCTTCAAACGGTCAGATAACGGCGTATCAATTCATCATCGAGTTCAGACATAGTACCAGACGCCACGTCGCGGCCGCGATCGAGAATGCAAAAACGATCCCCGACCTTGCGCGCAAACGGCAGTTTCTGTTCGACGAGGATGACGGTCAGCCCGGCTTCCTTGTTGAGCTGGCAGATAATATCGCCGATCTCATGAACGATATTGGGCTGTATGCCCTCGGTTGGTTCGTCGAGAATCAATATCGACGGGTCGGTGACCAGGGCCCGGCCGATTGCCAGTTGCTGTTGCTGACCGCCGGACAGATCGCCGCCGCGCCGGCCGAGCATTTGTTTGAGAACCGGAAACAGTTCGTAGATAAAATCGGGCACCCGTTTGAGCTTGTCGCGGCGGGCGGGCAGGCCGATTTCCAGGTTTTCCAGAACGGTCAGAGTGGGAAAGATCTGCCGGCCTTGCGGCACGTAGCCGATACCACCTGGCGCGCGTCGTTCAGTGCTTTGGCGGGTGAGTTCGGCGTCGCCATTCAGAATCGAGCCGGAACGCACTGGTTGCAGACCCATGATGCATTCCAGCAGCGTGGTCTTGCCGACGCCGTTGCGGCCCATAATCACCGTGCACAAACCCTCGTCGACCTGGAGGTTCAGATCCCAGAGTGTGTGACTTTCACCGTAGTAGTGGTTGAGTCCGTTGATCGTTAGCATGAGCTTGTTATTCTCCGAGGTAGACTTCGACGACACGCGGATCGTTTTGCACGTCGTCCATACTGCCTTCAGCGAGTACGCTGCCCTGGTGCAGGACGGTAACCTTGCGGGCGATCGAGCGGACAAAATCCATATCGTGTTCGACGACCACGATCGAGCGTTTGCCGGCCAGTGAGTTGAGCAGTTCCGCGGTACGGTCCATTTCCTGATGCGTCATACCGGCGACCGGTTCGTCGACCAGCAGCAGATGCGGGTTTTGCATCAGCAGCATGCCGATCTCCAGCCATTGTTTCTGGCCGTGCGACAGGGAGCCCGCGAGTGTTTTGTGCTTATCCTGCAAGCCGATGGTCTGCAGGGTTTCGTCGATCTGTGCGAGGTTTTCGCCGCTGAGTTTGGCGTACAGGGTCGGCCAGACCCGTTTGTCGCCGTACATGGCGAGCTCGAGATTTTCGAAAACCGTGTGATGTTCGAAGACTGTCGGTTTCTGGAATTTACGGCCGATGCCGGCCTGGGCGATTTCCGGTTCGCTGAGTTTGAGCAAATTGATCCGCTGGCCGAAATATGCGCTGCCGGTATCCGGTCGCGTCTTGCCGGTGATGATATCCATCATGGTGGTTTTACCGGCGCCGTTGGGGCCGATAATACAACGCAGCTCACCGACATCGACGTACAGATTCAGGTTATTGATTGCCTTGAAGCCGTCGAAACTGACCGACACATCTTCCAGATAGAGAATGGCGCCGTGCGACAGGTCGAGATCCTGCGCGCTGATCCGTGGTCTTAGAAAGTCGAAGACTTCATCGCGATTGACTGTTTCCCGCATACGTTCGATCGGTTTCATGACGATACTTCCTTACGCTTGAGCAGGCCGACAATGCCTTTCGGCAGAAACAGCGTGACCAGAATAAACAGACCGCCAAGAGCGAACAGCCAGAACTCCGGCAGCACGGCGGTAAAGTAGGTTTTGCCGTAATTGACGGCGATGGCGCCGAGCACCGCGCCGTAAAGCGTCGCGCGGCCGCCGACCGCCACCCAGACCACCAGCTCGATCGAGTTGAGTGGCGAGAACTCGCCGGGGTTGATGATGCCGACCTGCGGCACGTAAAGCGCGCCGGCGATGCCGGCCAGGATCGCCGAGAAGGTAAAAATCCAGACCTTGACGTGCTCGACCCGGTAGCCGATAAAACGGGTACGGTTTTCCGCGTCGCGAATGGCGACGGCGACACGGCCGAGTCGGGAGTTCATGATAAACCGGCACGACAGATAGCCGAGTGCAAGCGCGACCGAGGAGGCGATG
>JAGRHW010000433.1 GCA_020444765.1 Gammaproteobacteria bacterium
CGGTGGTTATGACCCGATTTTTATCTACCTCCACGAAACCGACTTTTGTTTCAGGACGCAGCTGGCCGGCCATGCCCTAACGTTCGTACCGGATGCCGTACTGGCGGTACGTTTTCGCCGTGATCGCAAATCCACCTTCAAACAGTCTTACCGGTGGGGTGAATACAATATACTGCTGTTCAAAAGGTACAAATCCTACGGCGCCCTGCCGAAACATCGATGGAAACGGCTGTTCCTCGAACTCAGATACGTGATCAGTCAGTTGTTCCGCTGGTACAAGCTGGACGATGGGCAAAAGATGCGAACACTTTGGCTGCTTGGCTGGCTTCTCGGGAAATTCAAGGGCATGATTCGCTACCGCACCGGCCCCTACTGATGCCTTTCTGGCCGGCCTGGCATGATCCGCGCAAGCCCAGAACCGGAAGAAATTGAGAGTTGTTTAACTTAATTTGTTCAATACCGTCATATACTCATTATTTTTGACCGCTTTAATCGCCGACAGCAGCTTGTCCTCATTTGCCGCAGGCCGGCCGTCACAGGATCCCCAATGAAAACATCGCATCAAACAGAAAAAAAATCACCGCGAGTATTCCATGCAGGCATGGGTTTTCTTGCTGTAACCGCACTTTCCGCCTGCGGCGGTGGTGGTGGCGGCGGCGACAATACATCCGCGAACAAAGTGACTAACGACCTCTATGCCTTTGCCTCCAGCACATCGGTTACGGTACCCACGCCTAAAGGGGTACTGGCCAACGATGGAGCTGATCTTGTTTCAGTGGAATTACTCAGCAATGTCAACGCGGCCAGTTCACTGACGCTCACCAGCGACGGGTCCTTTACTTACCGCCCGGGTGCCGGGCTAGACAGGGACAGCTTCCGCTACCGCGCAATGAGCGACGACGGGAAAACTCAAGACGGACAAGTCACGATCGTGCTCGATCTCGATGGCGCCGGCTGCACGGAAATGAATACCGCCAATGCGCAAAGCGTCGCAGTGAGATTTTCCCCGACCGACCTGACATCCGCCGCCGGTCTGACCTATTCGATTATCAGTCAGCCCTCCAAAGGCTCACTCGTCGGACTGGACAGTGCACTCGGCAGCGCCACCTATCAGTTTGCCGGCAATTCCCGTGGTGCGGATACCTTCGAGGTGCGCGTGCAGGATGACTTCGGTGGCGTCTCAAGCTTCTCCTACACACTCGCGCTCTCGCCGGTAAGAATCATGCCCTTGGGTGACTCCCTGACCCAGGGCATTACCAGCGATTCCGTGCAGGAGCCTAGTGATGCGAGTTTCGATTCGCCGCCCATGGATCAGCGTGTCGGCTATAGAAAGCCGCTTTTCGACCTGCTCAACAACGCCGGCTATCGTTTTGATTTCGTCGGCAGTCAGACTGACGCCGGTTTTAATGTATTCAACGACTATCAGCACCAGGGACACCCAGGTTTCTCGGACTATGAAATCGCCGGCAGCAGCGATCCGGACGGCAGCAACTCCGGCGATACCTTCACCCCCGGCGTCGACGGTATTTACAACTGGCTGAGCGATAACCCTGCGGATGTGATTTTACTGCATGCCGGCACCAACAATATCCGCTTCCGGACATCCAGTGTCGGCGTGGAAAATATCCTGAATGAAATCGATCGCTGGGAAAGCGACAACAGTGCTATGGTCAGTACCTTTGTCGCGAAAATCGTCGACAAGAACCGCAACACCGACGACCACGCCAATGTGCTGGCCTTCAACGCCGACCTTGAACCGATGGTCAATGCAAGAATAGCCGGTGATGACGAACTGGTGTTGGTGGATATGTACAGCGCGGTACCTTACTCGATCGCACCGGCCTCAAACCCCACGTTCGACGCCAGTGACAAAACCCATTTGACCAACACCGGCTACCAGAGGATGGCTGATGGCTGGAAAAGCGCGATCGATGCGAATCCGGCCTTGCTTGGTAAATGCAATTAACAGGGTCGGCCGGGGTTTGCGGATCAGGGCTGCAGGCTGCGAGCTGCTGTTAAACCACCGTCGTTCAGAGTCAGTTCCAGCAAATCGCCTTCCCCGACCATCCGGTCGAGCACGGCGAGATACTGGTACGCTATGCCGCTCTGGATACTCTGGAAGGCCTTGCCTATATCCGGCCCTTCCACGAGAAATGGCGTGGCGTTGGTTTGCTCGGCTATGCGCGCCATGGATGCCACGTCAGCACCGCCCTGCTCGCTGCCGGTGATCTCGCCATAAGTGATCGTAAAGACCGGTATACCATCCTGCCTAGCCCGCGCGATAACTTCCTGCTCGGTATGCGTACTGGAATTATCCTCACCATCCGACATGGCGATGACCATGCTGCGTAACGTCGTACGGCTGGAAACCCGCTCAAGCGCCTTGAAGATCCCATCGTACATGGCGGTATAAGAATCCCAGGGATAATTGGCGATTTTCAGGTCAGGCGTTGCCGGATGCCTGGCATCGTAGGCAAAACTGTTGTACAGCGTCGAATAAGGATTATACGCATCGACCACAAAACGCAGACTGGACGCCGATGAGGAAAAACCGTCTTTGCTGAAGGAGTATGCGGTCGGCCGGGCCTGAGAATCGCTAAGCTCAAGCAAATCCGCGATCGCTGCATCATCCATGAAAACCGCGTTACGATCGAAAATGACAAACGCTGTTTCATCGTTGTCGCTGACGCCATCAAGATAAAGATGCGCAGCCAGCGCCGACATCCGATAACGGGTCAACGATTGACCGTTTGTGTCGAGTAAATCATTTCCTTGTTTATCCCGCACGACGGAGTGCATCGACGGGCTTGCATCCATGACAAATACCACCGACGCAGGTTCGGAAACCGCAGTGGCATTATTGTATTTTAAAACCTTGACCGCATCGGTATTGATACTGACATTCACTGCCGAGGCCGGCAGACCGATGACGGCCTTGTTGGTCACCGAGTCGCTCACGGTAAACGCAAGACTGTCTCTGCCGGCTAGCTGGATCGAGGCAATCTGGTACTCAGCCGCCTCGGGCATCATCGATACCAGGCCGGGAGCAGTCTGCTGAAAATAGTCGACTTTCCGCTGCAGGGTCCGAAAGCCGGCCTGTATTACCTGTACACCGGAAACCGCTGCATCCACCTCAGCCGAGAAATATCCGCACCGGTCCGTCAAGGTCGTACTAAGCACAGAACCGTCAGCAGCAAGAAATTCCACCTTGGCGTTCTGCAAAGGCGAGTAACCGGCGGGCACCTCGTCACAGCTCTCTGCCCTTGCTTCTTCAGAGGTCGATGGAATGACGGAG
>JAGRHW010000434.1 GCA_020444765.1 Gammaproteobacteria bacterium
TTTATGCCTTGCCGAACCTGTTCGGCGACGAGCCGGCGGTGCAGATGGCGGCGCGTTCCGGGACCGTCAGCGAAGCGTTCCAGCAGGAAGTCGAGACCGCGTTGGCCGAAGAGGGGCTTAAGGACTTCGGGAGTTATATCGATGGAAACAACCTGATCGTACGATTTCCGGATACCGAGGCGCAGCTTCAGGCCAACGATTTTCTGAGCGTGAAGTATGGCGACCGCTACAGCGTGGCGCTGAATCTGGTGCCCGCGACGCCCGCCTGGTTACGCTCCATCGCCCAGCCCATGTATCTTGGTCTGGACCTGCGCGGCGGCGTGCATTTCCTGATGGAAGTGGATATGGAGACCGCGACCAAGCAGGCGCTGGAACGCTATCAGCCTGACTGGCGCTCCCTGCTGCGGGAGAACAATATCCGCTACCAGGGTGTACAGATCCAGGATGGTCTGATCAAGGCACGGTTTTCCGACGCAGCGAGTCGTGACAAGGCGCTGGATCTGCTGGCCGATCAATACCGTGATCTCGATTACAACAGCTCCGATGACGGTAACTATTTTTTCGTCGAAGCCAGCATGAGCGAGCAGGCGCAGATCGAAGAGCGTCGCTCCGCCGTTCAGCAAAACATCATTACCCTGCGTAACCGGGTCAATGAACTCGGCGTGGCTGAACCGGTGATCCAGCAACAGGGGCCGGATCGCATCGTCGTTCAGTTGCCGGGCGTGCAGGACACCAGCCGCGCCAAGGAAATTCTTGGCGCCACCGCAACGCTTGAATACCGTCTGGCTTACGGCACCGCTGCCGAGTGGTACGCGGCCGCTGAAAGCGGGCGCATACCGGCTGGCGCCAGGTTGTACAAGATGCGCGACGATGGCAGCCCGATTCTGTTACAGCGACAGGTTATCGTCACCGGCGATCAGATCAAGGGCGCTTCCTCCGGCATCGATTCGCAGAGCGGCTCACCGGCGGTATTCGTCAATCTCGACGGCAAGGGCGCCAAGCGCATGCAGGACGTGACGTCCGAAAACGTCGGCAATCTGATGGCGGTGGTGTTTATCGAAAACCGCGTCGAGAACAAAGAAGTCAACGGCCAGATCGAAAAGGTTCGGGTCCGTACCGAAGAAGTGATCAACGCCGCGACCATCCGCGATGTGCTGAGTCACCGCTTCCAGACCACCGGGCTCGACAGCGCCGAGGCGCGCGATCTGTCGCTGCTGCTGCGTGCCGGTGCGCTGAAAGCGCCGATAGAGATTGTCGAGGAGCGTACCGTCGGTCCGAGCCTTGGTCAGGACAATATCGACAAGGGTGTCACCTCGGTGGTGATCGGCATGGTGCTGGTGCTGATCTTCATGGCGATCCGCTACAAAGGCTTCGGCATGATCGCCAATCTGGCGCTGATCTCCAATCTGGTGATGATCATCGCGATCCTGTCGTCCCTGCAGGCGACTCTGACTCTGCCGGGCATAGCCGGTATCGTGCTGACGGTCGGTATGGCGGTGGATGCCAATGTGCTGATATTCGAGCGCATTCGCGAAGAATTGCGCAACGGTAACTCGGTTCAGTCCAGTATCAACGCCGGTTACGAAAAAGCCTTCAGCACCATTGCCGATGCCAATATTACAACCCTGATTGCGGCGGTTGTCTTGTTCGGTCTGGGGACCGGGCCGATCAAGGGCTTTGCAATTACCCTGTCGATCGGGATTTTGAGCTCCATGTTTACCGCGATTTTCGGCACGCGCGTGCTGGTGAATTATCTATACGGCGGCAAGCGCCTCGCCAAGTTGTCGATTTGAGGATTGGGTCATGACGCATATAGTAACGCCGCAAGTCCGCTGGAATATCATGGGTATTCGCAAGCCCGCCATGTTTCTCTCGATCGCGCTGATCGTTCTGTCGATTATCGTGCTGGCGGTGAGGGGCCTTAATTTCGGTGTCGATTTCACCGGCGGTTACGTCATCGAGGTCGGTTATCCGGAAACCGCCGATCTGGATGCGGTGCGCGGCGCTCTCGCCAGCGCAACATTCGATGACGCTATCGTTCAGCACTTTGGCAATTCGCGCGAGGTGCTGATCAGACTCGCGCCGCGCGAAGGCGTCAACAGCGCCTCGCTCAGTCAGCAGGTTCTGGATGCGCTGGGTTCGACCAGTGAAAAACCGATCGATATGCGACGGGTCGAGTTCGTCGGTCCGCAGGTCGGCGAGGAGTTGCGCGAGCAGGGCGGGCTGGCGGTACTGGCGGCGCTGTTCTGTATCGTTATCTATATCTGGTTGAGGTTCGAGAAGAAATTCGCCCTTGGCTCGGTGCTGGCGCTGGTGCACGATGTCATCATCACGCTTGGCGTGATTTCCCTGGTGCAGGCGGAATTCGACCTGAGCGTGCTGGCGGCACTGCTGGCGGTTATCGGTTATTCGCTGAACGACACAATCGTGGTGTTTGACCGGATTCGCGAGAATTTCCGCAAACTGCGCAAGGTGCCGGAGATCGACATGATGAATATCTCGATCAACGAAACCTTTTCCCGAACCCTGATCACCTCCGGAACGACCTTGCTGGTCGTGCTGGCGCTGTTTATTTTCGGTGGCGAGATCATCCACAGCTTTGCGCTGGCGCTGCTGGTCGGTATCATCGTCGGTACATATTCGTCTATCTACGTTGCCAGCGCCGCGTCGCTGATGCTCGGTGTGAGCCGGCAGGATCTGATGCCGGTGGAGAAGGAAGGCGAAAATCTCGATCATATTCCCTGAGGCCGGGTAGTCAGCCGGTAACTCAAGGGTGGAAGCCGCGGGCCGGGCGCGGCTGTAAAACAGGCGGAATCGATGTCAGGTAACAGTTTCGGAAAGCTTTTCAGTGTATCGACCTTCGGCGAGAGCCACGGGCCGGCGCTGGGCTGTATCGTCGATGGCTGTCCGCCGGGACTTGCGCTGTCGGAAGCGGATCTGCAGGTTGATCTGGACCGCCGCAAACCCGGTCAGTCGCGTTTCACCACGCAACGCCGCGAGGCCGATCAGGTCAAAATTCTCTCCGGGGTGTTTGAGGGCAAAACCACCGGCACGCCGATCGGTCTGCTGATCGAAAATACTGATCAACGGTCGCGCGATTACGACAAGATCAAAAACCAGTACCGCCCGGGCCACGCTGATTACACCTATAACCAGAAATACGGGTTCCGAGATTACCGCGGCGGCGGCCGTTCCTCGGCGCGCGAAACCGCGATGCGGGTGGCAGCGGGCGCGATCGCCAGGAAA
>JAGRHW010000435.1 GCA_020444765.1 Gammaproteobacteria bacterium
TTACCGGCATGAAAGCATTGCAACTGCCCTGGGGTTACGACGGCTGCGGTATTCCCACGCTTGCAATACCCCTGCAGCGTCTGGCCTGGGCCTATGCGCGTTTTGCCGACCCGTCCGGCCTGTCGGCTCAACGCGCCGAAGCGGTTGCCACCATTCAGCAGGCGATTGCCGAGAACCCGATCATGTTCGGTGGTAGCGGCGAACTGACCAGCGAAATGGCCAGGCTTATGGGCTCTGATCTGATCATCAAGAACGGCGCTGAAGGCGTGTATATCGGCGCTATGCCGGCATTGGGCTATGGCATTGCGCTGAAAGTCGACAGCGGCAACCCCCAGGCGGCGCGTATCGTGCTTGGCGCCGTGCTGGAAAAAATCGCTGCCCTTTCGGTCGAGCAGTACAACGTGCTGGGCGATTATTTCCGCCCGGACATCCTCAACTCCCGCGGCGAGGTCGTTGGGCGCGCCGAACCATCTTCGGCCTGGGATCAGGGCGAGTTGCGTTTTTAACACCGCGTTTTGGGAGGATCTTTGCAATCCCTTTACACCAAACCGCCCGCGATGAACTAAACTTTTCCTTACCAGCCCGGTCAAAACAGACTTCAGCAGGAGAGTTGAGTCTGTAGACAAAGGTCGGGCGCTGACACAACTCCATTCGAATTAAATCGAGAAGAATTGCATGAAACTCCTCAAACGTCTGATTATCGGACTCGTGGCGCTGGTCGTGGTTTTGTTTGTCGTGCTGGCGATTTTTATTTCGACGCTGGACCTCAATACCTATAAGGAACAAATCCAGAAAATCACCAGGGATCAGACCGGCCGCGATCTGCTGATCGAAGGCGAATTGAATGCGTCGTTTTTTCCGTGGGTTGGGATTTCGACCGGCAAGGTCGAGCTGGCCAATGCCGAGGGTTTTGGCGAGCGTCCGTTTGCGCGAATCGATGCGGCTGACGTCAAGGTCGAGGTCTTGCCCTTGCTGCGCAGGCAAATCAACGTCAAGTCAGTCGAGCTGAGCGGTCTGACGCTGGATCTCCAGCGCGCTGCCGACGGCCATACCAACTGGGATGATCTCATGCAGGCCAGCGCCACCACAGCCACCACCACCGATAATCAGACCACCGAGGTCGAAGGCGGTGCGCCGGCGATTGCCGCGCTGGCGGTCGGCGGGGTGTCCGTCAAGAATGCCAATATCAGCTGGATCGACAAGCAGGCCGGCTCGGACGCGCAGCTCAGCAACTTCAACTTGCAGACCGGCGCGATTGCGCTGGCCGAGCCGTTTTCCCTGAAAACCGGTTTCGACGTCCTGAGCAACAGTTTTGCGGTCAATGCCCGTTTCGATGCCGAGGGCGATGTGACCATCGATCTGGCTAAACAGAAATACCTGCTGACCGGCCTTGAGATGAATGCCAGCGCCTCGGGCGACGGCGTGCCGATCAACAATGCCGCGTTAATGCTGGGCGGCGATATCACCGCCGACCTCGGTCAGCAACAGATCGATATTGCAGGCCTGGTGCTCAATGCGCTGGGTATAGGCCTGCAGGGCAAGGTAACCGTAACGTCGCTGGATACCGATCCGCAAATTACCGCGAACCTGTCGAGCGGGAGTCCGTTCAGTCTGCTCGATGTTTTCTCCAGGCTCGAGATCGAGGCGCCGGTGACGGCCGATCCCGATGTGCTGAAAGAAGTCAGTCTGGCAATGAATGTAAAAGCCAGTGCCAGCCAGGCCGCGCTTAATGATCTGACGATCAAACTCGACGACACCACGTTCTCCGGCCAGTTGTCGGTGCCGGATCTGGCCGGCGATCTGCCGCCGGTGCGTTTTGCCTTTAATGTCGATGATATCGACCTTGACCGTTATCTGCCGCCACCCGCCGAAACGACCGAAGCACCGACCGACAGTGGCAGCACGCCGCCTGCCGCGGAAGACACGCCGATCGAGCTGCCGCTGGAGCTACTGCGCAAACTCGATGTGGACGGCGAATTTTCGCTCGACAAGATCAAGGTCAGCAACCTGGTGGCGCAATCAATCGTCGTGCAGGTAAAAGCCAAGGGTGGCGTGATCACGCTGGATGGTATTCTTGCGCAACTCTATGAGGGCAAGATCGATTCCAGCGTCACGCTCAATGCCAAGGCGGCCACGCCGTCTTACGCGGTCAAGGCCAAGCTTGACGGTATTCAGGCCGAACCGCTGCTCGCTGATCTGCTGCAGGACGAGGCGCCGCTCAGTGGCAAGGGTAACTTTGGTCTGGATATTACAACTGCGGGGAACTCGGTCAATGGGCTGAAGGCCGGCCTCAACGGCGGTTATAACCTGAGCTTTGTCGACGGCGCCATCAACGGTATTAACATTGGCTACCAGCTGCGCCGGGCGCGGGCCACCATCCGGGGCGAAAAACTTTCTGAAGACGAAGCCTTCAAGAAGACCGATTTCTCGGCGCTGAGCATGAGCGGTAAATTCACCAAGGGTGTTTTGTCCAGCGACGATCTGGATCTGCGCGCGCCGGTGTTGCGACTGGGTGGCAAAGGCACGGTCGATCTGAACAAGGACTATGTCGATTACACGCTCAATACCCTGCTGACCGATACCTCGAAAGGCCAGGGCGGAAAAGACAAGTCTGACCTCGGCGGTGTCAAACTCAATGTGCCGATACGCGGACACTTTGACGAGTTGTCGGCGGACTTCACCAAAGTCGTGCTGCAGGCTATGCAGGATGACCTGAAAAACAAGCTCAAGGATGCCGAAGCGGAAGCCAAGGCCAAACTGGATGCGGAGCTGAAAGCGAAAGAGGCGGAAGTCAAAGCCCAGCTCAAGGCCAGGGAAGATGAGGCCAAGGCCAAACTCCAGGCCAAGGAAGCCGAAGCCAAAACGCAACTCAAAGAAAAGCAAAAGGAAGAGGCCGAAAAACTGAAGGAAAAAGCCAAGGAAAAACTCAAAGGGCTTTTTAACTGATGCGTTTGCGCCGGGCGGAGCTGTAAAAAGGCTTCGTCCGGCGATTTGCGGTTTCTTTGCTCATGATCATGTCTGGCTTTATAAGGGAATCCTTTAATCCGGAAAAATCGTCCGTGGCAGACTTGTTTGGTGCTGAACCATTTCTCACGGTCTTGAATGATTTTGCGCCGCTGTTTTCTCCGTTACGCGAGTTTTTCTCTTGACGATCGATAGCGCCGATTTTTCCGCCCGCGTGCTGCGCTGGTATGACAAGCATGGTCGCAAAACACTGCCCTGGCAGCTTGGCGTCAATC
>JAGRHW010000436.1 GCA_020444765.1 Gammaproteobacteria bacterium
AATCCGGTAAAGATCCCTGGCCGCCGCCGACAGAAATCCCTCAGGCAATTCCGTTTTGATTTCCAGCCTGTCGTACATAATCGGGTGTTATCTCTTTACTAATGGTGGGAATTACCAGGCCTTTGGCAGCTTTTTTTCCAGAATGAAGCGCTTGCCATCGGTGCTGATATAACCACCGATCTTCAGCTCTTTGAGGATTTTGCTGATCATCTCGCGTGAAGCGCCGACCATACCGGCGATTTCCTGATGGGTAAAACGGTCGGTGATCAGCTTGCCGTCCTCTTCCTTGGCGTGTTTTTCCAGCGTGCGCGCAACCCGGCCATAGACGTCCAGCATGGCGAGATCACTGACGTCTTCGGTCAGCTCAACCACCCTGCCGGCGAGAAACTTGGCAATGCCAAGCGTCAGATGCGGGTTGTCGACAAGCAGCTGGTTCAGATCCTGTTTGGCAATAATGCCAAGCTGGGTCGGCTCCAGGGTCACCACGCTGGCTGAGCGCGTGGTGTCGGCAAGAATCGCCAGTTCGCCAAACCAGTCGGGCTTTTGCAAATCATTGAGAATGACTTCATTGCCATCCTCGTCATCCCTGAAGACACGCAAACGCCCGGAAAGCACGATATAAAACGAATTGCTTTCCTCTCCCTGCGTGACGATAACCGTGTTTTTCTTGAAACTGCGTAACTTGACCAGTCCCTCAACCTTTTCCAGCTCGTCGTCATCCAACACCGAAAATAACGGAATGTCTCTCAATATATCCTGCATGTCGATTACTCCAGAAATAGGTCCGTGCGGCGTTTGAACTGAGAGCCTGTCAAAATCTCATGTATCTGCTTTGACCCGGTCGCCGTCAGCGATCTTTGCCAAGCGCCCGAAACATGATGACCAGCCCCGCAATGGCTATGCTGATTGCCAGATAAATCGGCACTGTTACCGACTCAACTTCGGTATAAAGAATACTACCCGATAAAACCGCACCGAAAAACAAAAAGCCACCAAAAACCATGCGCAGCATGGCGGCGCGAAACAGCGCGGCCTGGCTATCCGGACCTTTTGTCCGCTGATCCTCAAACGCCTGTTTTTGAAGAAAACGGTAAACCAGCATCGGCATTTCCGGGCTGTGTTGTAACCACAAGGGCAGCTGTTCGACGAGTTTGCTGATCCCGGCCTGGGGGCCACGCTGGTCTTTTACCCAGTTCTCCAGATAAGGTTTGGCGGTGCGCCACAAATCCAGTTGCGGATAAATCTCCCGGCCCATACCTTCGATATTGAGCAGGGTTTTCTGTAACAGAACCAGTTGCGGCTGAACTTCCATATTGAAACGCCGGGCGGTCTGGAATAAACGCAGCAATACCTGACCGAAGGAAATTTCATCCAGGGGTTTCTCGAATATCGGCTCGCAGACCGTACGTATCGATGACTCGAACTCCTCTACGCGGGTTCCCGCCGGCACCCAGCCGGAATCAATATGCAACTGTGCCACGCGCCGGTAATCCCGCTTGAAAAACGCCAGAAAATTTTCCGCCAGATAATTTCTGTCGAGATCGGTAAGCGAACCGACAATGCCGAAATCCACCGCAATATAAGTCGGATCGACGGGATTGTCGGCGTTTACAAAGATATTGCCGGGATGCATATCGGCATGGAAAAAATTATCGCGAAAAACCTGGGTAAAAAAGATATCGACGCCACGTTCGGCGAGTTTTTCCATATCGACGCCGCGTTGCCTGAGAGAGGCCGTTTCACGCACCGGCGTGCCGTAAATCCTTTCTATGACCATCACGTTCTGGCGTGTGTAATCCCAGTAAACCTGCGGCACGTAGAGTATGCTTGAATCCGCGAAATTTCTCCGCAGCTCGGTGGCGTTTGCCGCTTCACGCTGTAAATCCAGTTCATCGTGAACGGTTTTGTCGAATTCCTACACAACTTCGACCGGCCGCAGACGAGCGCCGTCAGCGCCGCCAAGTTTCTGCACCATCCGGGCAATCACGTACAGCAGCAGGACATCGCGCGATATGCGTTGTTCAATACCGGGACGCAGCACTTTTACCACAACCTGTTCACCGGAATGCAGGCGTGCCGCATGGACCTGGGCGATCGATGCCGAGGCCATGGCTTCGCTCTCGAAACCGGCGAAAATCTCGGAAACCGGCGCCTTGAGGGCTTTTTCTATTTCCCGTCGGGCGATGTCCGCGGCAAAGGCCGGCACGCGGTCCTGTAATTTTGCAAGCTCGTCACCGATATCATCGGGCAGCAGGTCGCGGCGGGTCGAGAGAATCTGCCCGAACTTTACAAAGATCGGGCCGAGTTCCTCCAGCGCCAGGCGGATTCTTTCACCGCGGGGCCGGCTGCGAAGAGCGTGATTTCCCCAGCGTGAGGGAAACACATAGAACAGTTTGGCCAGCCAGGGATAAGTGGATTTTTCCAGCACCAGCTGTTCCAGTCCGTATTTGACCAGAACCTGCTGTATCTGCATAAAGCGCAGAAAACGCCGGAGAATTCTCACACGCTTTTTTCTCGTTGCTTCTCCAGAACCACAAGCCTGGCTTCCAGCCGGTCGACTGACTCGCGCAGCTTGTCCACGTCTTCAACAAAGTGGTCAATTTCGCTTTTGGGGGCGCTGAGCTGTGATTCCTCGACGAGATATTCGGCCATATTCTGACGAAGGGATTCGGCGGTTTTTCCCGCGAAATCACGGATATTTCTGAATACCAGTCCAAACTGATACGCCGCGCTGTCGCCGACAACATGCGCAAACTGCTCTTCCCAGTCTATGTCCAGCGCATCGAGGTAGCGTTTGAATTTCTTGCCGGTCTCGACATTCCCGCTGATTTCCACGTCACCACTGAACAGCCCACGATTGCTTGTTCTCATTGCAAGCATGGAGGCCGGCGTGCCGGCAATGACGGTATCGACCTCGCCATCGAAATCGGCCATTACTTCGATGCCGTCAGCATGGATAAACAGAAAGACATCGAGGTCCAGGCCCTTGAGTTTCAGTTGTACGACCTGGCCCTGCATGCCGGCAAGTCTGGACTTGCTGTCCGGATCCAGGTCGATCAGGGCATTAAGGCCTTTTTCCAGGGTTGCAGTAATGGCACGTGGTAGTTTCAACGGATATCCCTGCGAATCGCTTGATCAGAACTTGAATCCCTTGTGCAGGGCGACCACGCCTCCGGTCAGATTATGAAAGCTGACCCGCTCAAAACCGGCCTGCTCCATCATGCTTTTAAGGGTTT
>JAGRHW010000437.1 GCA_020444765.1 Gammaproteobacteria bacterium
AAAAACGCAACGTGGCGTTTGTCTATCAGCAGTTTATCAATTATCCCAACTTTACGGTGTTCGACAATATCGCCTCGCCTCTGCGGGTATTGGGTCAAAGCCGGCACGATATCGATGTCGCCGTTAACCGGGTCGCCGAATTACTGAAGCTGTCGCCGATGCTGAAGCGCATGCCGGATGAGTTGTCCGGTGGCCAGCAGCAGCGTACGGCGCTGGCGAGAGCGCTGGTCAAGCAGGCGGAGCTTGTCCTGCTGGACGAGCCGCTGGCCAATCTCGATTATAAATTGCGCGAAGAACTGCGGGACGAGCTGCCGCCGCTGTTTGCGGATCTGGGGACAACCGTGGTTTACGCCACCAGCGAGCCGGTCGAGGCCCTGCTGCTTGGCGGCTATACAGCAACCCTGCATGAAGGGCGCGTTTTTCAGTTCGGTGAAACGGCGGGTTTGTATCACGAACCTGCCTCCCTGACTTCCGCCAGAGTGTTTTCCGATCCGCCGATCAATACCATCGAAGTCCGCAAGCAGGGCGGGCAAATGTTGTTTGGTAACAATGCAAGCTGGGATATGCAGGGGCAACTGCTGTTGCTGCCCGACGGCGAGTATACCCTGGCGGTGCGGCCACACCATCTGAACCTGGAACCGATCGGTGACGATACGCTGGCGATCAAAGGCAAGGTGGTGGTCACCGAAATCAGCGGTTCGGAGAGCGTGGTGCATGCCGGCGTCGAGGGACAGGTCTGGGTTTCCCAGAATCACGGTATTCATCCGATGCAGATTGGCGCCGAAGCGGATTTTTATATTCAGACTGATCGATGCCTGATTTTCGACAAACACGGCCTGCTGGTGAAATCATGGCAAAAATAATCCTCGACAATATCCGCCACAGCTATATGAAAAATCCCTCGACCGATGAGGACTGGGCGCTGAAGAACATGACCATGACCTGGCAGGACGGCGGCGCTTACGCCTTGCTGGGCTCCTCGGGTTGCGGCAAGACGACGCTGCTGAATATTATTTCCGGCTTGTTGCGGCCAACCGAGGGGCGTGTTTCCTTTAACGATGCCAACGTTACCACGCTGGCGCCGGACCAGCGCAATATCGCGCAGGTGTTCCAGTTTCCGGTGGTGTACGACACCATGACGGTCTATGACAATCTGGCGTTTCCACTGCGTAACCGCGGCTTGCCGGCTGACAGTGTCGACCAGCGCGTGCGGGAGATCGCCGATATGCTGGATCTTGGGGGCGCGCTTGCAAAACGTGCATCCGGACTGACCGCCGACGGCAAGCAGAAGATTTCTCTCGGCCGCGGGCTGGTGCGTTCGGATGTCAACGCCATCATGTTCGACGAACCGTTGACCGTTATCGACCCGCATCTCAAATGGCAGTTACGCTCCAAACTCAAGGAACTGCATCAACGGGTTGGCGCCACCATGATCTATGTGACGCACGATCAGACCGAAGCCCTGACCTTTGCCGATCAGGTGGTGGTGATGCACGACGGGACTGTTGTTCAGGCCGGCACGCCGGTTGAGTTATTCGAAACGCCACGGCACACCTTTGTCGGTCATTTTATCGGCTCGCCTGGCATGAATGTGTTGCCGTGTACGGTGGAAAACGGCGCTATCGTTTTCGAAGGGCACAACGTCAACAGTGCGCATAGTGAATTGCCCGACACGCTGGCAGGTAAAATCGAGCTGGGTATCCGGCCGGAATTCGTGCACTTTGCGGAAACCGGTATTCCGGTATCTATCGAAAAGGTCAACGACGTCGGCCGATTTCGGATCGTCGAAACCCGCCATCAAGAACACACGATAAAACTGTTGCTGCAGGAAGGGCGGGACATTCCCGCGCAGGCGCCTTGTCTGGCATTTGAGCCGGCAAGAACCCATTTGTACCAGGATAGCTGGTTATTTACCGGGGAGGCAGGCCAATGATCAGCAAAACCCATAATCAAAAAGCCTGGTTTCTGGTCTTGCCGGTGATCGTGCTGGTGGCCTTTAACGCAATCATTCCGCTGATGACGGTGGTCAACTACTCGGTGCAGGAGACCTTTGGCGATAATGTTTTTTTCTGGGAAGGGGTGAAATGGTTCGAGCAGGTTTTGAATTCCCCGCGTTTTCACGCATCCCTGCTCAGGCAGATCATGTTCACCGCAATCATCCTGCTGATCGAGATTCCGCTCGGGGTATTGATCGCGCTGAATATGCCAAGGCAGGGCATCTGGGTATCGGTCTGTCTGGTGTTGATGGCCCTGCCTTTGCTGATCCCCTGGAACGTGGTCGGCGCGATGTGGAATATTTTTGCCCTGCCGGACATAGGCCTGCTCGGTCGTACGCTCAACGCCATCGGGTTCGACTATAACTTTACCCGCAACCCGAACGCCGCCTGGTTGACGGTGATTTTGATGGACGTCTGGCACTGGACTTCGCTGGTTGTATTGTTGGCCTATGCCGGGCTGACATCCATTCCGGATGCCTATTTCCAGGCCGCCAGAATCGACGGCGCCAGTAAATGGGCGGTATTCCGCTATATCCAGTTACCCAAGATGAAGCGGGTTTTGACGATTGCCGTGCTGCTGAGGTTTATGGACAGCTTTATGATTTATACCGAACCGTTTGTGCTGACCGGTGGCGGTCCCGGTAACACCACGACGTTTCTGTCGATCGATCTGGTCAAAATCGCACTCGGTCAGTTTGATCTCGGGCCGGCGGCGGCCATGTCGCTGATCTACTTTCTGATCATTCTCCTGTTGTCCTGGTTGTTCTACACGCTGACCATGCGTAACGAGGAGCAATAAGATGAAGCACGCCAGATGGTTTGTTCCGGGCCTGTATATACTTTTCATGTTGCTGCCGATTTACTGGTTGTTGAACATGTCGTTCAAGACCACGAACGAGATTCTCGGCACCTTTTCGCTCTGGCCCAGGGAATTTACGCTGGAAAACTACCGGACGATATTTACCGATCCGACCTGGTATAACGGCTATTTCAATTCGCTGATCTACGTCGGCATCAACACCGTGATCTCGGTGGCGGTCGCCTTGCCGGCCGCCTATGCGTTTTCCCGTTACCGTTTTCTCGGCGACAAGCATCTGTTTTTCTGGTTGCTGACCAACCGTATGGCACCGCCGGCGGTGTTCGCGCTGCCGTTTTTCCAGTTGTATTCCGCGGTTGGCTTGTTCGATACGCATTGGGCGGTGGCGCTG
>JAGRHW010000438.1 GCA_020444765.1 Gammaproteobacteria bacterium
CGCGGGAACCCAGCTTGATACCGACGGCGATAGCCAGCATCACCGGACTTGCAATCAGCAGAATCAGAAACGCCAGCAAACGGTCTTCGATCGCCTTGAACACCCGATTGCCGCCCTCCATCGGCGAAGCCGTGAGATTCAGCACGGGCAGGCCCGCCACTTCAGACATGGAGTGATTAAACAATTCAAACTCAAAGACATCCGGCACATAGCGGATATCGGCCGTGCAGTGATCCAGGCTCCGGATAACCCGATGCAATTGTTCCTGTCGCTTGATCGGCATGGCCAGCCAGACCTGATCGACATCGGCCTGCTCGACGAATTCAGCTACATCCTCGTAGCCGCCGTAAATGACGCCATCCTGAAGAAACTGCCCCTTGATCCGCTCATCGTCGGTGAAGATACCGCTGACCTGGAAACCCGACCAGGTCGCGCTCAGCAAGCGTCCGATCACGGTCAACGCAACATCGCCGCCACCGACGATAACCACTGATCGCTGATTAAAACCGTAACTTCGTACCCAGCGCAGGACAAACCTCAACACAACCCGGTAGCCCACCATGCCAAGCCAGGACAGGACAAACCATTCGGCAAACCAGATGCGTGAATAACTGGCGGTGGACTTGGTGAACAAAGCGACCAGTGCAAGTGCGATGAATAGCACCGCCAGGACAATCGTCAAGCGCTTGATTTCCTTGATAACGGGAACGCCGCGAAACCCCTTTCCATAGGATAAAACTGGGAAAACCAGCGCGGAGCCTGCCAGTCCCAGCGCAACGGCATTGATATAGCGTTGAGGAATAAACTCGAAATCCGGATGAATTTTAAACGCCAGCCAGGCGGCCAATACCGGCATCGCCAGATCCAGCGCCCACATCAAGGAGGCAAACGTGCGGGAATGTTCCTTTAAAAAACCTTCTTTCAGCATAAGGGGTCACGGCGAGTGGTCACTGACTTGGCTGATCCGGCTAATGTCCGGTGCATTTGAGCCGAGATGGGGCAAATTATAAACGGAACGTGACAATGGCAGGAGAATTTTCCTTAATTTAACGATTTCCATTGCATCATTAAAAAAATGTGCTACGCAATTTATCCTGCCATTGGGCGAGAAAGGCCCAGGGCTTTATTCAGTATTTTAGATGTCGTTATGTTAGTCTTGTTTCTACTTTGACATCAGTCTCTTCCTTGGCAACCGCAAAAACAGACACCTCTCATTTGATAACCCCGTATTCGACACTCTGTTCACTGCACTTGCCTGACAATAGGGGTCAAACTGCCTGTTCGGGATACCGTGCAACATTGTGGACCTGATGAGCGCCGATGACTCAATAGCGCTGTCAGTGTGTATGGCGACGTATAACGGCGAACCCTTTGTTGTCGAGCAACTGCGAAGTATCCTTGCACAATTACCGGACAATGCCGAGGTCGTGATCAGTGACGATCACTCGACCGATCAGACAGTCTGTCGGATCAACAGCCTTGGTGACCCCAGAATCAAAGTCATTCAAAACTCATTATCACCGGGAATTTCGGGAAACATTCAAAATGCCCTGCTGCACAGTCGGGGGAAGATTCTCATTCTCTCTGACCAGGACGATATCTGGCTGCCGGGAAAAACCGCCGAGGTTTTAAATCAGCTGCAGAGCTGTGATCTGGTCTGCCACGACTGCATTTTAATTGATGAGCAGGGAAATCCGCTGGATGGCTCTCTGTTCGAACGGCTCAAGGCCCGTCCGGGACTCATCAGGAACCTGTACAGGAACAGCTACACCGGCTGCTGCATGGCTTTCAGGCGGCACTTGCTGGACATCGCGCTACCGGTTCCGGAAACAGTCTACATGCATGATGTGTGGCTGGGACTGCTGGCAGAAATCTACGGCAATGTGTCGTTTGTCGACAAAAAACTCATGGCATTTCGACGGCATCAGAACAGCCTCACAGCAACCGGTTTTCGCAGTCGACGCCCTCTCTGGAAAAAAGTCGTGCTGCGATTATCCCTCGTCTATCAATTGGGATGTCGCGTTCTGTCGATCTCGACCGGAAAAAAAATTCCGCTCAAGCCCCGATAACACAATGCCCGGTCGGCCAGCGCGCTGCTATAAACCTGCTTCCCGCAATACCTCTTCCGGCACGCCTTCCAACGCAACTCGCCCGTCTTGAATAAAGATCGCGCGGTTACAATTTTCCCGGATGGTGGCAGCATTATGCGAAACGAGTACGATCGTTCTATTGGAGTTGATCTTGTCTTTCATCGCTGCCGAGGATTTCTTTCTGAAGTCGGCATCCCCCACACCCAGCACTTCATCAATCAGGATAATTTCAGGATCTACGTGATAGGCGACTGAAAAGCCAAGTCTAGCCCTCATGCCGGACGAGTAAGTGTAGAGGGGTTCCTGAATATCCTCGGCCAGCTCGCTGAACTCGATGATTGCATCGATTTTTTGTTTGATAAACCGTCGGCTGGCGCCCAGCATCATCCCGCCCAGAATGATATTCTCCATGCCGGACAGCGACTCAATAAAACCGGCTTGTAATGTCAGCAACGAAGCTTTTCCATGGTGTACTATCGTGCCGGAATCGGGCTCGACGATGCCGGCGAGTACCCGTAACAGCGAACTCTTGCCCGCCCCGTTTCGTCCGAGTATGCCCAGACACTCGCCTTGTCTGACCTCCAGCGAGATATCATGAAGTACTCGCTTGGCGTTACCGCCAGACCGGAATATGCGTCTTCGTTTGTAACTGACGGATACGTTATCGAGCGTAATGACACTGCTCACGACGTCAAAACCTTAGGGTAAAGCCTGTCATATCTGACCAGCAGGAAGGTCGCCAGCGATGCCAGAACGGCTGAAACCACCAACACATACAACAAGCCGTGATCAACAGGCAACTCGCTGCCCAACAGGACGCCACGGGCATCCCTGATCAGTATCGCGACAGGGTTCAGCATCAACACCTCTCGAACACCGGGTTCCATGCTGTCGAGATTAAAGAACACGCCCGAGAGAAACATTAACGCCAGGATTACGTTGTCGATGATGAGCTTCAGTTCCGGAAAAAAAGGGGTTAGCGACGCGGCAAACAGACTACAGGCCAGAATCAGAACGAACTGAGCCAGCAGGACGGGGACAATGCCAAACCAGGCGAAACCGGGCTCGATGCCGTAACCAATCAGAAACA
>JAGRHW010000439.1 GCA_020444765.1 Gammaproteobacteria bacterium
AGGTCTCTTTCCATGCTTGGCGAGAAAGCGGTCCGAGGCATCACGCAAAGCCTCAAACTCACTGCCAAGGCGTTGCGGCAGCAGCGCTTCGGCATGGCTTGGCTGACCGCTCAGTGCCTTGCCGACTTGCAGTGTCGTGGCGTTGTTCTGCAAGGCTTGCTTGAGATCGTCGATATCGGTTTTGTCGATAGTCGGCGGATTAGCCAAGGCTGTCGCCTGCCTGTCGAGGGCTGCACGTCTTGCGCCTTCCGCGTCCACTTTGTCTGTTGTGATGGTGTTTTCTTCGAGGTTGGCGAACTCTGAAACGCCGGTCAGGGGTTTGCGCCGGAATGCAATATCGTGCATACGTTGCCGGCGGGTTTGCGCAATGCTGCTTTGCAGGCTGCCGTTTTCCAGCGCCTTGAAAATACCGCCCTGCGCTTCGATCGATTGAAACGCCTGCCAGGCTTTCTCCGCCAGCGCTTCGCCGTGATTCTCGATAAAAAACGCACCGCCGGCCGGGTCCACGATACGGTGAATATAAGACTCGTTTTGCAGTAATAACTGGGTATTGCGGCTGATCCGCCGACCGAGGGTGGACGGGTGGCCAAGCCCCGCATCATAGGACTGCGTGGTGACCGAGGCCGCGCCACCGATCGCCGCCGCGCAGCTGGCGATAGTGCCTCGCAGCATATTGACCCACGGGTCTCGCTGACTGAGCATGCGTGCCGAGGTTACGGCATGCAGGTCGATGGCGCCGGCCGCTTCATCGGCGCCGCACAGCTTGCACACCTCGGCCCAGAGTTCGCGCATCACGCGCAGTTTGCTGATGCTCTGAAAATAATCGGTGTCGGTGGTCAGGGTAAAGCGCAGTTGTCCGCAGGCGTCATTGATCGCCATGCCGGCATCGCTCATGGCCCGCAGGTAGGTCACGCCGGTTGCCAGGGCGGTGCCGATTTCCGTGGCATGTGAAGCGCCGGCGTTGTGGTAGACGGCACTTGCCACGCCGACTGCGCGAACATCGGGATAGTTCGCCGCCGTGTATTTTGCAAGCGTGGCCAGGCGTTCCAGCATCTGCGCGCTGCTGGCCGGCAGCTCGCCAAATTCGGCCAGGGCCGTAGCCGGGTCGGCAGAGAAACTGCCGCTGACGTCGGCGGCGTTGAGCGCGCGTTTATCCCAGAGCGCCATCAGGGCGCAAGCATATTCAAAAAAAGCCGCGCCGGCTTGCAGCTCGACAGGCGCCAGATCGAGCCGGACGTTTTCAAGCAAGCTATCGAGATCTGCCAGCGAATAGCATTCGATGCCGTCACCGTTGGCCGGTGAGTCATCGAGTTGCAGTTTGCCCTGGCGTGCCGCGTCCGACATCACCAGTCGCAGGTGTGTCACGCCTCGGGCCAGATCATCGAGGATCAGGGCGTTGTCATGAGCCGGATCCGGGTGACGGTAAATCTGCGTGATGGCCCAGCCGTTTTGACTGTTGCCGTTGGCCGAGACGGCACGGGTAAAGGGGAAAGCGCCGGGAGCGGCAGGATGAGCGGGAACATCGCTATAGAGTGGCTGGATTTCCAGTCCGTCGTAGGTCTCACTGACCAGGGTTTTTTTGAAGTCGGCACCTTTTAGTACCTTATTGACCAACTCCATCCATTGTTCGTGCTGCGATGCCGGGAACTCACCGCCCAGTATTAGCGTGTCTTCACTCATGGGAGCCTCTTGTTTTCAGACTGACTGTCTCGGGTTTTTCAATAATCCCTATTAGTATAACTAATCTCACCGTTAATGTGCATGTGCAGCATTGGATTTATCATCAATCGGTGTGTAGAAGACGGTCCTGCGGTTTGCGTCGTAGCTGGCGGATCAGAAAGCGAGCCGGGTGCAACAGGCAGGCGGAAGACGCATCGAATTCTCCATTTTGACTGCCGCAGATAATATCGCTCAACAATTTACCAAGATAAGGGCTGCTGGCGATGCCGTGTGAGCCGAGAGCACCGATCATATACAGCCCCGTGTGATAGCCTGCCGGAACATATGAATCGTTTTTGCGGCCATGGTGCAGCCTGTCGTAGTGCTGCAGATAAAACGACTGATCCGGCACTGCGCCAAGCAGGGGCAGATGATCCGGGCTCACACTGCGGACGGCGGTTCGTCCCGCGGTGATTTTTCGCGCATCGATGCTGATATCGGGCAGCAAATCGCCGAGCCCGCGAAGATTCGCCTGATGATGCTTGTCTTCAACCGCCCATGAGCGACCGCGCCGGTTACTGGCGCCGCACAGATAACCACCTCCGGGCAGCGGTATCAGGTAATGCTTGCCACTGTGAACCTGTTGGACAGATGGCGACAAGGCGTCGGCCGATAACAGGGTAATCTGACCGGACAAAGCCTCCAGCGGTAAGCCGCGGGTCTCTTCGAATGCGGTCAGCGCATCGCCGTTCGCAAGGATCAGCACGGGGCTTTCCGCAATGGTTTCGCCGTTGTTATCCAGACATTTCCAGTTGCCGGCGGACTGTTCGATTACCGAGACAGCCTGATCGGTTCGTAGCTCGAGCGAATTGCAGGCCGCGACTTGCGCCTTGCAGAAATCGCTTGGTCGTAACCAGCCGGCGTTCTCGACAAAGCGGAAGGTTTGTCCGGTCGGACATGCTTCGAAGAGACCGGAAAGATCCTGTTGCAAATCCGGATAGAGTTCAACTAAATTCTCTAAATAATCGATAAAGTATTGATAATATTTTTTGTAATAGTTATTTAGAGAGTTATCTTGATAATTTAGTCGAGGTTTGACCAGGCCAGCCGGATTACCGGAGGTCAGGTTTGCGATCGCTGAATTTTTCTCCAGCAGCCTGACTTGCCAGCCACGCAGCGCGAGATGTCTGGCAATCGAGCAACCGGCCAGGCCGGCGCCGATCACGGTTGCGCGCCGGTCAGGAGACGTGTACGGCGAGGGTGGCTGGAACCAGGGAGGAATTGCCGGTTCCGCCATGATGATCAGGCTTTTTGGCCCGCGGCGTAACGTTTTTGCACGTAGTCGTCAACCAGCTGGCGGAACTCGGCGGCGATATTGTCGCCCTTCAGGGTAACGGCTTTTTCACCGTCGATATAAACCGGTGCCACCGGTCGTTCGCCGGTGCCCGGCAGGCTGATGCCGATGTCCGCGTGCTTGCTTT
>JAGRHW010000043.1 GCA_020444765.1 Gammaproteobacteria bacterium
GCCCGGCGAAGAACGCGCGGAGTTTTTCGCCTCGCTGGCGGAAAATTACGACGCGTCGCACGAAGCCATCAGTGCAGCGGCGGAAAACTACGCCGCCCACCCGTCGATCGACAATTTTATTGCGCTCGAACAGGCCACCCAGACACCACGCCGAAAACTGTTGCGCCGGATTAACCTGGCGCCCGGCGGCACCGCGGCACTGGTCGCCATGCGTGAACATCTGCTGCCGTTGCTGCGCGAAAACAGCGAATTGCAGCGGGTCGATCACGATTTTCTGCATTTATTCAAATCCTGGTTCAATCGCGGCTTTTTGGTTCTGCGGCAGATCGACTGGTCAACGCCCGCCAATATTCTGGAAAAAATAATCGCCTACGAAGCCGTTCATGAAATACAGGACTGGGATGAACTGAGACGCCGGCTGCTGCCGGAGGATCGTCGCTGTTTCGCGTTCTTTCATCCGTCGATGCCCGATGATCCGCTGATTTTCGTCGAAGTTGCCTTGACCGGCGATATTCCCGGCTCCATCCAGGCATTATTGGCCGAGGATCGCGACCCGCTGCAGGCCGATGAGGCCACGACCGCGGTGTTTTATTCCATTTCCAACTGCCAACAGGGCCTCGCCGGCGTGTCGTTCGGCAGTTTTCTGATCAAGCGCGTGGCAGAGAAACTGTCGCGTGAAATCCCCAATCTGAAAACCTTCGTCACCCTGTCGCCGATACCCGGTTTCGGCAAATGGCTCAGGCAAAAAGCCGACAGTGAAACCGACAATGAAGCCGCGACTGCGCTGCGAAACCTCCGCCAGGCCGACTGGCCAAACGATGAAGCAAGCCGCAAAGAGACAAGTGCGCTGCTCAAGCCCTTGGCGGTCGAGTATTTTGTCGCCGTCAAAAACCGCCAGCGTCAACCGGTCGATCCGGTCGCGCGTTTTCACCTTGGCAACGGCGCCATCCTGCACAAAATCCACAGTTTTGCGGACATTTCGGTAAAGGGTCTGGAACAGTCAGCCGGCATGATGGTCAATTACCTGTACAACCTGGCGGATATCGAGGCCAATCATGAGGCCTATGCCGATCATGGGGCGATCAGTGTCTCGAAAGAAGTCAGAAATATTGCGCCCGGGGTTTTTGTACGGAAAAAATAACAAGCTGGATTTTTCCCGCGAATTTTTTGGATTCACACGTTTGCCGTCACCGGTACGATAGCGTAAATACCTTCAGAAACGCCGCCAAATCAACTGTCCATCGCGGCATTCCCATAACAGCAAACCATAATTTCCCAGTCTTTAATTCCCCGCCAAATAGCAGTTTCTGCGCAGCGGGTTTCCTGATAATCTGCGCCCTTCCCGACAACTTGCCTGGCCGGGCATCGCCGCTATCCGCCCGGCTTCAGGAACCACCACCATGCCTTATGAAATGGCTGCCTTGCTGGCCGCGTTTTGCTGGACGATCGGCGGACTGATTTCCACCTCGCCGGCCCGCGCGATCGGCGGCATGAGTTTTACCCGCATCCGCATGACGCTGGTGTTTTTTCTGCTGGTGTTTGTCAGTTATCTGACCGGTGGCTGGCAGACGATCGCCGAAAGCCAGTTACCCATTATCATTCTGTCCGGGCTGATTGGCATTTTTATCGGCGACACCGCGCTCTTTACCACCATGAGCCGTCTCGGCCCGCGACGCACCGCGATGCTGTTCGCCACCAACGCACCGATGAGTGCGATTATCGGCTATTTCTGGTTCGGTGAGCGGATGACGGCTCTTGCGGTTTTCGGCTGCTCGCTGGTCATGAGTGGCGTAATCATCTCGATCCGCTACGGAAAACGGGCGGACCAGGTGCATCATTTCGAGACCATACGCGGCAGCCTGGCAGTCGGCCTGGCGCTAGGGCTGCTGGCCGCGCTTGGTCAGTCGATCGGCTCGGTCATCGTCAAGCCGGCTCTCAGCGCCGGTGCCGATCCGCTCTCGGTGGCGGCGATTCGCACCGGCGTTGCAGCGGCTGCTTTGTGGACGCTACAGACGCTCTTTCCGGTCAAACTGTTTCGCCGTCATGGCAGCCTGACGCCACGGCTCTGGCTGCACGTTATTGCCAGCGGCATTATCGGCATGGCAATCGGCATGACGCTGTTGCTTTACGCATTTGCGCATGGTGATGTCGGCGTGGCGTCAATCCTTTCTTCGACCAACCCGATCATGCTGCTGCCGATGATCTGGCTGGTCAGCGGCGAAAAACCAGCAAACGGCGCCTGGGTCGGCGCCCTGCTGGCAGTTTTGGGCACTTCGTTGATCCTGGCTTTTTGAGCGTTATAGGGAAATCTTGTCATTCCCGTGCAGGCGGGAATTCAATCGCGGACTGACCGATGGAGACACTGGATCCCCGACAAAAGCATTCGGGGATGACGAAGTAGTTGAATGGAGCGTGTTGGTTTACCCGTCATTCCCGCGCAGGCGGGAATCCAGCTGCGGACTGACCATTGACGACCATGGATCCCCGACAAAAGAACTCGGGGATGACGGCTGTCTGGCTGACCACCTGAGAAAGACGGCTGCTCATCCCTCAGGAAAACGATTGCCGCTACAGCGAGCGAGGACCATCCAGCACGCGCAGGATCACCTCGGCATCCCCGGCATGCAAGGCGTGCCCATAACCGGCCACGACACTCCTCGCCAGTCCGCGCAGGGCATAGACATATTCGAGATGCTGACTTTCCTCCGGTACGAGCAGATCGCCCGGAAGACCGTAGGCCTTTCTGCGAACCAGGGAAATGTAATCGATCCGAGGGTGTTGCTGACGATTCAACAGAAACAACAGCGAACCGGGCTTTTCCGGCAGCAGGTCCTTATACAATTGCCCGGAACGGTTGAGCGTACCGGCGCCCAGCATCGGCGCAATCATCGATAACGGGCTGTGAGCCGCCAATACACCGAGTTCGGCCGCTTGCGTACCGAGATGCGGGGACGCAATCGTGATCAGCTGCTTCACCGGCAGACGGGCACTGGATCGGACCAGCGCGCTACGGGCGACCACCCCGCCGGCAGAATGTCCGATCAACACGATGTCCTCCTGCGGGTAACGCTCACCGATTGCCTGCAAATAGCTTTCGAGCGTTTGTGACTGCAGGATCAACGGATACTCGCTCGGCAGATGGGCGGTAAAGAGAATTTTCCCGGCCTCAATGGGCTCCGACGCGAATATCACCTCGCTGGATGCGGCCCTGAAGATTACGCCGCCGTCCTGCCAACCGGCCTTGCCGAGTCGCGCGACGATACCGGAATGCCGCCAGTCGTCGGCATTACCCTGATAACCGTGAACCATCAGTATTATATCGGCCCGCACCGACACGCTGGCGACGACAGCCAACACCCCCAATAAAAGACGTAAGCCTGACATGGCTCAATCCTCCTGACCGGTAATTATAATAATGCGGTTCTCGGCGTTCAGCCGTGGTTGAAGCCAGAACGCGACACAAGGTGCTGCTTGAGCGAGAGCCGGCACTCCCTGACGATAAAAGCCGTCACCTTAGTATTATTAATACCCCAATCCGGATCGAACGAAAATACCCCGGTCGATACAATCGACGGTTCTGTGAAGCGACAGCACAACAATCGGGATACGCGAAAAACGCCCGATCTGTTATCCTTGGGCTTTTAAACTATTCGGTATTTTCAATGAATCAACAGCTTATTGAAGATATGGTACGGATCGCCTTGCAGGAAGATATCGGCGGCGGCGATGTCACGGCGCAACTCATTCCGGAAGACGAAAACTCGTCGGCCACCGTTATTTCCCGCGAAGCCGCCGTCATCTGCGGTTGCCGGTTTGTTGATGAGGTATTCAGGCAACTCGATAATACCGTGACCGTTGACTGGCTTGCGGTTGATGGCGATATTGTCGAGCCTGGCGCCGTGCTCTGCACACTGGCCGGCAAATCCCGCAGCCTGTTGACAGGCGAACGTTGCGCACTGAACTTTCTCCAGACCCTATCCGGAACGGCCACCCTGACACAGCGCTATGTCAAGGCTATCGGCGACAATCCGGCAAAATTACTCGACACCCGCAAAACCATTCCCGGCATGCGACTGGCACAAAAATTCGCTGTCGCCTGCGGTGGCGGCACCAATCACCGGGTCGGCCTCTACGACGCCTTTCTGATCAAGGAAAATCACATCCATGCCGCCGGCAGTATTCGCGAGGCGGTCGATACAGCCCGCGCCATCGCTCCGGATCTTCTGCTTGAAGTGGAAGTCGAAACATTTGCACAACTTGATGAGGCGCTCGACTGCGGCGTCAAACGCATTTTACTGGATAACTTTTCCCTCGCGGACCTGGAAAAAGCTGTCTCCATAGCCGGCGATAAAGCCGACCTCGAGGCATCCGGCAACATCAGCCTTGAAAACATCCAGGCGGTTGCCCGCACCGGTGTGGACTATATCTCCACCGGTTCCATCACCAAACATATCTACGCAATCGACCTGTCGATGCGGTTTAACGATTGAGGTGGATGCAAGCCTGGCGTGCGGTTTATTCGAAGCGATGACCAGGTAGCTGGCTTGCAATATCTTCCATGATTTTATTCAACGTAACATCCTGGCTCGGATAATCCGGCGGCTGGCGGGTCATGGTTCCGTTACTTACCGTATTAAGCGTGGCGACAGTCAGCGCGCCGGCAAAGCTTTTGCCCCGATAATCGACGTAATTGGCATTATTTGTCAGCGAAACCTCTCTTCTGCGCTGCCAGACCAGACGGCCGGATTTCAGATCGTAGACACTGGCCAATACGGTCATGGTTCTCTGGCTTGACAATACCAGCATGGTACGGTCATCAAGAACTTCCCCGTGCGCATTCTTGACCGGATTTTCCTGCTTTGGCGGGCGGTTGAGCTGATCACTTTCTATCCGCGCGAGTATTCCGAAACGCGCGACAATCGGCGCTTTGTGCAACAGACTCATGCCCTGCCGATCAAGCTCACCATACTTCCGGTAATGACCGAGCACCTTGGTGTAATTTTCGTCCAGTGCATTTTTAACACTGACCGCCGATATCAAGGGATACTGTTTGTGGTGTTCCCTGATCGAGCTTTCCATGGTTTTCGACCATTTCAGATATTGGTAAGCCGGACTTTTCTTTTCTGCCGAAACCACACCGACAACCGCAAGCCCGTCATTCTCGATAGACCGGCTATGAAAACTGCGATGCTGGTAATCGCCACCCGGCGTCATGCAGGCCGATAGTAACCATTGAACCGACAGTACAGTCAGCAACCCACGCAAGAGAACGGCTTGCCGGATAATGCCATTTGCTTTATCAAACACCAGGATTAAACCGCCAAATTAGATTTATTCCTTATTGATTAAAGCAATAACATCCGCAATAGCAAGTTTTTCGGATGGTTTGAGACAAATACCCGGCTTTCTGGCATCTTGTGAATAGCTTGGATCTGGGCGGGAAAGCCCTTAAGCGCCAGTCTATCCTGGCAATGGCCTGTTATTTTATGCTGAAAATTCTGGCCGATTCATTGCTTACCGGTGTTTCCGACAATTGCGCTAAGGGCAGCGGATAGCCGATCGCGTATCCTTGCGCGTAATCGACACCGGCCTTGGCCAGATAGGAAATAAGCGCGGGATCTTCCACGGATTCAGCAATGATCTGAAATCCCATGACTTTGCCAAGATCGACAACGGCCCGCAGCATGGCTTGATCGACGGGATTATCCTTGAGTCCGCGAATAAACGAGCCATCCATTTTGACGAAATCAACCGGAAATTCCTTAAGATAATTCAGCGACGCGAGTCCGGTTCCAAAATCATCCAGGGCAAAGCGGCAGCCACTGGATTTCAGGCTGTGAATCAATCTGACCGCATCAGGAAGATTTCTCACCGCGGCGGTTTCGGTAATCTCGAAACAGATTTTCTCGCGCGGTACGGCATATTTCGCCATTTGCTCGCGAATAAAATCATACAGGGCCTCGTCATCCAGGTTACTGCCGGAAACATTCACGAACAGACCGGCGTCCGGAAACAGCCGGTGGAATTTTTCGTAATCACGAAGCACATCGTGAATCACCCAACGATCGAAGTGCGCCATCGCACCGAATTTTTCTACCGCAGAGATATGGCGACCGGTTGAACTTGTATTGCCTGATGATTCCTGCAGGTTCAGCAGGACCTCAAAATAATCGATACCACCGGCGGGGATGGATTTGATTGGCTGATAATTCAGTGTGAACCGACCATTGTCCAGAGCGTCGAACATGTGCTGAACCGAGCGGGTATCTTTTTCGCTGAAATCGCTCTTTTTGCTCGCTACATTGGCTATGTAGTAACCACTATCGGATTTTTCTCTGGCAACGAAGCAGGCATGATCCGCATATCGAACCAGTTCCGTTACGGTCCTTGCACGATCCAGCACCGGCACCAGACCCACAAAAACGCCAACGGAAAATTTTTGCCCTTCCCACTCGAAGCGAAATGCACGCACTTTGTCGATCAGACATTCGACAATGTCTATTGCCGACTCCATACTTGTGTTTTCAAGGATAAAACCGAACTCGTCGCCACCGATCCGGGATAGCCTGACATCCTCGGCAACGGCCCCCTGGAGTTCACCGGCCAGTTTTTTCAGTAACTCGTCACCGGCCAGATGTCCGACCGTATCATTGACGATTTTAAGGCGGTCGAGGTCCATATAAACAAGATAGAAGTGCCCCTCTTGCGCATTTGCATTATCCAGCAATTTATCGAGACGTGAATAAAAATCACGCCGGTTGACCAGACCGGTGAGGCTGTCGTGAGTCGCGTGGAATTCGAGCTTCCTGATGGTTTTCTTGTGCGCGGTGATATCACGACCGGTACCACGGTAGCCGGTAAAAACACCGCTGCTGTCGTACTGGGGTTCGCCGTTTAATGCAACCGTGATTTCCACTCCGTCCTGACGTACAAGATCAACCTCATAGTCCACCAGTGCAGACTGGTTTTTGAGTTTCTCATTGAGTTCTCTTAATTGCCGGGGGCCGTTTTGCGTCGACGTAGTCAATTCTCCGCAGTTCCTGCCCAGCACATTATCAATGTGTTCGCCCGTGATCTGTTGGAATCGTCGCGACAGAGAGCTGATATTCAGATCCGCGTCCGTTTCCCAGGTCAATAATTTCGCCATATCGATATAGGTCCGGGCGTTCTCCAGCGAGTTGTTCAATTGCTCGATACTTCCCGATTGCGTGGAATTGGCGGCTTCCAGGCCGGCCCTGGTCTGATTGAGGCTCAACACCCCGCGAATATATTGCTGCATCCGGATCGACGTTAAGGCCAGCAGCCCAAGGTATATCAGGCTCAGTAAAGACATCGCTCCTGTGAGATCATCGTCTGAAAGGGCCAGATTAAAACTGCTTAGTAATACAACCGGAGATACAAAACACAGATAGGAAACAACCGACGCGGAATAACCCGCCAGGGCACCGGCACTGACACCGGCAAGAATGTATACAAGAAACATCTTGTAAACGAACGGGTCACCGACAAACATGATAAATGGCGCGAGACCCCAGGTCGCACCACTTGCAAAGGCACCGATGTTGATGGCACGCCAGGCAGCCGCCTTGTCGCCGCTATCCATATACTTTCGGACGTAGTAATAGCGGCTGATGGACACGACGAACAAGGTCATGAGCCAGATAAATGAATCAAGATTGGATTGCTGGATAAAGGCAAAACTCGAGACAATAATGCCAGTTACCAGCGATGTGATCATCGACGGTACAAGGCTCTTGCAGAGTAAGTCCAGCTGCTCTTCGCTGATATCCGGAGAATGATGAATATCCACAGCCATAACTACACTCGAATGATAAATAACCTGTTAAATAAGGAGCGGAAAAACAAGGGCGGTATACCGCCCTTTTCAATGAGGACAAAACAATTGGCGGTTGAACGACATGCCTTTATTATCGACGCCTTACTCGGCACCCGGTTTATTATGGCAATCAAACCGCTATCCATATCCTCCACTCGTGCTCAGTTTCAGGCGTATAGTCCCTTACCAACCTATTACTTATTCCAGGACGCAATTTGGCTTGACCTGCCGAAGTCCAGGAACCTAAGCTAGTTATCGTCTATGAGGCGTCCTTATTGAAGCGCATTACGAGAACCAGACAACAGTTCCGGCGTTCGAAGCGGCCACCATGGCGGCGCACAGAGGCACTCATCGATAATGAGGACTACAAAGCGGGGAAAAAGAACGGGTGAGCCTTGCGGCCCACCCAAACGAGGCATCCCATAAGGGATTACTGAGCATTTCTGAATAGGGAGGAATCACACTATCCTGCCTGCAGGTTAGCAATAGACAGCTGTATTTACATTGACTATTGTCAAAAGCTAAAAATTTCCCGGCAAGTGGGCTCATGAGTCAGCCGAACCACCCCAAACACGTAAAGATCCATCATGCCCAAACACAAAGTATTCACGTTGAGCTATTTGTTTTTCCTCCATTTGTTGCTGGCGGTATTGGTTTTCAAAACAAATTTTCTCGACAAAGTGGCATTAAAGCTGGGCTTTCCGGAGGACGAGATTGGGCCTCATTACACCGAGATGCTCGAGTATCACAAGCGCATGGACGCAAACGTGCCGCCGAACAGCATTGTTTTTATCGGTGACAGTCTGATTCAGGGTTTGTATGTCCAGGCTGCACACGACAAGGCTGTCAATTTCGGGATCGGCAATGACACTGTTGTCGGCGTATTAAAGCGCTTACCGTGGTACCGGTCTTTAGAAAACGCCTCCGCGATTGTGCTCCAGATCGGGGTTAACGACCTGGAATACCGGACAGGCACCGCGCTCCTGCGGGATTACACCACCCTGCTCGCGCAACTGACGGCGGGCAGACCGGTGATCGTCAATGCGTTGTTCCCGGTGGCGGAAGAGTTTATTGATGACGGGCGCCAATGGAATCAGGAAATTCAAGCGGTTAATACGGAACTTGAAAGCTTGTGTGCAACGGCGGGCAGTTGCGCATTTCTGGATATGTCAGCGATTCTGGGGGAACCAGCTGGCAGCTTACGGCGGGAAATGCACATCGGTGATGGCGTTCACCTCAGCCCTCGTGGCAATGCGGCGTGGATCGCCGAACTGCGTAAGGTTCTGGATCAAGTTATCAAGCAGCAAGCGCTACCCGTTACGCCTCATCATCCTGACGAACATTCGCCAATAAACGCAGCATCAGGTGATTGACCAACTCTTCACGCATCTCGGCACGCAGGATTTCCGCCTCATCCGCTTTTCCGAGCACCCCTGTCTGATCGTAGGTATATTCGCGAATCACCGATACCGTATTGGCGCGTTGGTTCTCGTCAAAAACAGGCGGCTTGTCGTCAACACTCTGTGCGATTTTCATATCCACGGAGTGCCTCAGTTCGTATTCACTGACACGGCCCGTACTGCCAACGGAAACGATGCGCTGGGACTGACTTTCATTCCGCAGCTGAATAACAATATCCGCCAGCTTGATATTATCGCTGACCGTAAACTTGCGATCGGTCAGCGCCATGCGCAGGCGCCAGGCAATCGACACCTGATCACCAGCGTCTATATACAGGGTGCCGATGTCCGTGGTTTGTGTGATGCTGCCTCTGGGCGTAAAACCACAGCCGGCAAGCGAAAACATCAGGAAAAGGGCCAATAAACACGCGAACGCCGCAGAGCCGGCAAATCGGGAAGTTGTCATCGCATCATTCTACACGCCGGACTAGCCCGATGGAATGCACAGAATACCCGGCAGCAAACCCTTCAGCGGTGTGATCCCGACGGTAAAATACAATCAGGCCGCTTCGAGCTGTTCATGAACCTTTTTGACCAGAGGATACAACTGCTCGGTTTCGTCCTGAATCCTGTTCAGCACCAGCTCAAACATGCCATCGGTCTCAAGCAGGAATTTTTCATAGTCACCAATTTGCACAGTGTCCTTTTTGCACCAGCGACGGCAATAGGAATCGAACAACCTCCTGATTTCAGACGAACCGGAGAGAAACAGACTTGCGGTGTTCTTCACCGCGGAATCCTCGTGTGACAGCAATTTGGCATAAAGGCTTCGGTCTTCGAGTTCAAAATGATTCTTGACCGTTCGTATATAGCGCATGAAAAGTTCAGAGGTGATGGGGTTATCGCACACGGCCCGATCGTGGATAAGATTACCCAGCACATTCGAAAGCTCGGTTATTTTGTGATTCTGTGCGTGTAATTCATCAAAATCTATCATGCTTCCTTCCCCATCTTGCCAAATGAATTAGTCATCACCGAAGAGTGACGTTTATCTGGATTAAATTTGCTAAATCGAAATCTTAGCGTCGCGGATATATCCTACTGGATAGTAAATACAGCAGCAACCTACCCCAAAGGATAGATTTAATTTATAGGCCATTCAATCTGCCAATCTTTACTTTCTTTACCTCTGGATGGGCATTAGTGCGTGTATTTCTGCTGATTCGCCGGCACATACACTTCGAGCGGCGTAAGCTCGGCGGTCATACCCATTTTTGTCACGAGAAGGTTTTTGATACGCGCATCGTAAAACCGCAACACTTTCGACCGATACAGAAACGTGTAAGGTTGTTGCTCGTATAGAATAGCTTCAGCCTTCCGCCAGATTTGCATACGCTCAGCTTCATCAACCGTGGAACGCGCCTGCTCAACCAGGTCGTCAAACCGGGAATGCTGAAAACCGACAAAGTTATCGCCACCCGAAGCGATCTGCGAGCTATGGAACATCTGGTAGATATCCGTTTCAACCCCGCTTGTCCAACCCAACGCAATGGCATCAAAATTTCGATTACGCAGCAGGTCGATCATCACCGGCCAGTCGGTTGGTTTTGGCGTTAATACTATACCGGCCCTGGCGTAAATATCCTTTAACAGCAAGACGATCCGCCGGGTCTCCTCCCTGCCCTGGAAAAATACCAGCTCAAACTCAAAGGGGATGCCATCGCTGTTTTCAAGCACACCATTCCCATCACGATCGGCAAAACCGGACTCGGCAAGCAATTGTGCAGCCTGTTCGGGATCATACGGACGCGGCGTCAGTTGAGGGTCATGCTGTTTGCTGTTCTGATTAAACGGTGAAACCACCGCCTCAGCAAACCCCAACTTGATTTCATCGATAATTCTCGCTCTGTCAGTCAACAGAGTCATTGCAAGGCGAACGCGCTGGTCTGCAAAAAACGTTGGTCTTTCGGATTTTTTGGTATTCCAGCCTATATAACTATACCCCTGAAAAGGCGGCATAAAGTCAAAAGAAGAGGCTTTGTCCTTAAAAAACGGTTCTTCACGCAATGCCTCAAACTCTCTGGGTTCAGCCGTATAGGCATCAAGTTCGCCATTTCTGAATGTCGTCAGCCTTGCATTTTCATTTTCGATAATTTTCCAGACGAGCCGGTCAAGCGAGGGTACAACCGGCCCCCAATAACGATTATTCCTTACCAGTTCAACCCGACCGGACTCAGGACTCCACTGCTCAGGATTGACAAGTCTGTAAGGTCCGGAGCCGAACAACAAACCTTTCGACTGATTATACTGCTCGGAATTTTGCAGGTACTTCCGGTAATAAGCGGATGACAAAACCGGTAATTCACCAAGCAAAGACAACCCTGCAAAATAAGGTTCTTTCAAGATAAACCGGACTGACAGCATATCCAGCACTTCAACTGAGTTTATTTTTTCAAGATAAGAACGCAGGGCCGGAGCAGCTATCTTCTCATCCATCACAAATTCGTAGGAAAACTTCACGTCCTCAGCAGTTAATCTCGAACCATCAGAAAAGCCCGCCTCAGGCCTGAGCTTGAAGTCGAAAATCAAACCGTCATCACTCACCACCCAGGACTCGGCCAGCAAACCGGTCCATTCAAGTGATTCAGGATCACGTATCAATAAGGACTCTATAACGAAAGTCTGGATGGAGCTGGCATTTTTTTCAGATGAAATCACAGGGGAAATGGTTTTCAGACTGCTCTCAAGCGGTACCACAAGCCAGTCACCCTCGGCGTAATCAGAATTGTGGGACATACTTGCAACTTTGGAAAAGGCATCACTCCCTGAAGCCATGGGAAGGTCATCGACACGGGAGGAATCATGGAGCCGAACCGAAGCCGATGATACGGTCGCCGACCTCAGGGAGCGAATATCCCGCCCCTGTTCATCAATCGCATTTTGCAAGCTGTCGATTTTTTTCCATTGACGGTCGATCATGTACATGGTCAGCAACAGCAAGAAAATAATCCCGAGCATCAGGCATATCGAAACTATTTCTTTACGTGACCAACGTGAATTCATTATTAGAAAACCGTCATTCGCAAGGAAAACGCCCTCTTAGCGGGCGTTTTCCTTAATCCAAGACCACCTATTGAATCTCGGGTTGCAGTATCTGTTGATTGATCTCAACCAGCGCTTTGCCCCGTAGTCCTCGCACAAACGCTTCATACTCTGCATATCCGCTTTGCATGGGGTCAATTACCGATTCTTCAGCAGCAACTTCGGCCTCGGTAATCTCTCCTGAAGTAACCGATTTGAGCATCAGTACATATTGATCACCGGAAGGCAAAGCCGCGGTCGAAAAGGTACTGGAGCCCTCTACCGGCTTAGGCATGGAAAATACAGCCTCGACAACTGCCCGGTCCAGCTCACGGTTATCACGTTTGATATCACCGGCTTCCGTGTACTCGCCGCCGGATTCACCCGCAACTTCTGCCGGTGATTGCCCGGTTCTTAGTTTTTCTTCCACCCCTTCAACTTTTACCTGCAATGACTTGATTGCAGTTTCCTGCTTCAGCTGTGTCTGAATTTCATCCGCTACTTCTTCCAGCGTTTTTTGCCGGGGATCTTCGTGATCCAGCACGCGTAAAACGACGACATGATTCTGCCCAAGCTCTATTAATTGGGAGTTATTTCTTTGTTCCAGAACTTCCGGCGTCAAGGCTGCATTGATTATTTGCTGGTTGGCGCCAATGCCGTCTTTGGTCAATCTGTCAATCCAATCCGATTGTTGTATTTCGAACTCACCCGCTTCGGCAGCCGGCACCAGCGAATCCGGGTTTTCATACGTTTGATTGGCTAGTAGTTCGTTTTTGTCAAAAAACGCCTCATCGGCTTTTTGTTGTCTGAGCAGCTCGACGATTTCATCCTTGACCATCGTAAAATCCTTTCCGCGCTCATCCTTGATATCGTCAAGGCGAATGATGTGATAGCCGAAATTGCTGCGGATTGGATCGGAGATCTGTCCTTTTTCCATCGAGAATGCCGCTTCTTCAAAAGCCGGCACCATTGCTCCTTTGCCAAAAAAACCAAGACTGCCACCATTTTGTGCCGAGCCGGGATCCTCAGAAAATTCCTTTGCCAGCGCCTCGAAACTTTCACCCGCATCCAGTCTGGCCTTTAGATCCTCCATGGCCTTCAGCTTTTCGGCGGCTTCTGTCTCGTCCGCATCTTCCGGCAATGACAATAAAATATGCGATGCGGAGCGCTCTTCAGCGACTCTGTAATTATCCTTATGCGCCTCGAAATAGGCCTTGGCCTCTTCCTCCGGAATCTCGAAGTCGTTCTTTAATGTATCGGTATTGAGTTCAATATACTCAATCTTCACACGTTCAGGGTGTTTGTAATTCTCCTTGTTTTCCTCGTAATACGCCTGAATGGCTGCTTCGTCGACTTCTGTATTGGCCAACTCCGACTCAAGCGTGAAAGCAATATACGAAAAATTTCTTGTCTGATTTTCAAGCGTCAGAGCAGCGGTATTTTCGTTTGGCAAAACAAAATTGGAACTGACGATACTGTCTCGCAAATCCTGTAAAGCCACATCTCGTCGAAACTGCTCCTCGAAGCTGGCAACGTTATAACCCGCGGACCTGAGTTGCATTTCATAGCGTTCCTGATCAAACCGGCCATCCTTTTGGAACACTTCGTTTTGAGTGATGGCTTTGGCCAGACCCTGGTTTGAAACAACGATTTTTTGCTGATCGATGACTTCATTCAGAACCGCGCTGGTGACTACGCTTTCAAGCGCCTGCTGCCGCAGCAGATCTTCACTGGCAAAACCCTGGGGGATAGTCCCGCCAAAAGCCTGTTTCAGACGATTCCTCTGGGCATTCAGCTCCTGTTCGAAAACCTGTACCGGTACTTCGTTACCATTGACCTTAACAGCAAACGAGGACCCTCCACCTCCAAAGTAGGAGTTTATTCCAAAGAACGCAAAAGGCGCGCAGATAAAGAGCAATAGCACGAATTTGAGTACTTTTGAGTTTCTTATGCCTTCACGCATACTGGTTAACATGGAGAATCACCCGTATATCAGTAATGTGTAACAAGTGTAGTCAAGCGTTTAGATTTTCAATCAAAAAAAAAGGCGCCTGTGGGCGCCTTTCTTCTTGCTATTGGCGGAGCGGACGGGACTCGAACCCGCGACCCCCGGCGT
>JAGRHW010000440.1 GCA_020444765.1 Gammaproteobacteria bacterium
AAAACGCGACCGCCAGTACGCCCTCGCGTGACAGCCAGGAGGTACGGAAACGGCTGAAAGCACGCCAGGCGTTTTTCGGATTCGCCAGGTGAAACGTCGACGAAATCAGGCCGGCGGTAATCAGCAGCAGGCCGATGCCGCCGATGACTGCAATCTGTTGCGGCTGCAACTGCAAGTCAAGCCCGAACAGGCGGCTCAAGGCCAGCAGCGCCAGCATGCCATAGCCCGCACCAGAGGTGACGGTAAAAAAAATCACTGAAATAGCCGGATGCATAATCGTTTACCTGTGTTGATCTTTGCGTTGTCAGGCAGAATCTTATTCTGCGGCCTGGCGATCCAGCCAGTTCTGCATGGGGTTTTCCTGCGGTTCGCGGCGCACATCGTCGGTTGCGATTACGCGTGTCTGACGCGGCGGCAGGTATTTGTTAGTCGGCTTGTAACCCACTTCCGGCATCATTGCGTAGCCGCTGCGCTCGCGGACTTTTTTGCTGAATTCCGAATCGGGGTCGTCAAAATCGCCGAAGAATCGCGCGTGCGCCGGGCAGGTCAGAACACAAGCCGGCTGCCGCTCCGATGCCGGCAGTTTCTCGTCGTAGATGCGATCGATACACAAGGTGCACTTTTTCATCGTGCCGGTTTCGCGGTCGAGTTCGCGCGCACCGTACGGACAGGCCCAGGAACAATAATTACAACCCATGCACTTTGACTGATCCACCAGGACGATGCCGTCTTCCTTGCGCTTGTACGACGCGCCGGTCGGGCAAACCGTTACACAGGCGGCATCGTCACAATGCATGCAGGACAGCGGCGTATTGACGGTTTTGTTGTTCGGATAATCATCCACTTCGAAATGGCGGATACGGTTGAACCAAAGGCCGCTCGGCGCGGCACCATAGGCATCGTAATCCGGTAGCGGTCCGGTCGTGCCGGAAGTATTCCACTGTTTACAGGCAACCGCGCAGGCATGACAGCCGACGCAGGTATCCAGGTCGATGACGAGGCCGAGTCTCATTACTTTTCCCCCCTGAACAAGGTGTCTTTAAGCGAGCGCTTGAGATTGACGTTCTCGTCGGCACTGTAATACATGATTTCCGGAGAGTCGCTCACGCCTGGCGGCGTCGGCAGCACATCGAATTCCGGCCAGCTGCCGGTCTCGCTGGTCGGGGTGATCTTGACCCGCAGGTCATACCAGGCCGCCTGACCGGTCACCGGATCGGAATTCGTCAACTCGCGCTGACCATTCTGCGCCGGTAACAGCTCGGAGATCAGATGGTTCATCAGGAAGCCGCGATTGGACTCCGGCGCATCCTTGCTCAGGCCCCAGGCGCCCTTCTGCTTGCCGATCGCATTCCAGGTCCAGACGGTGTCAGGGTTGCAGCCTTCCATAAGCTTGACCTGGACGCGGATTTTGCCGTTATGCGATTCGACCCAGGCCCAGCCAAGATCCTCGATACCGAGCTCTTCACCACGCTTGCGGTTCATGTAAAGAAAGTTCTGCGCCATGATCTGACGCAACCAGGCATTCTGAGAATCCCAGGAGTGGTACATGAACATCGGCCGCTGATTGACCGCATGGAACGGATACTCGCTGGTTTTGATGCGTTGCTCTTCCAGCGGCGTATAGAAGATCGGCAGCGGATCGAAATATTTGGTCAGCCGTTCCTTGTCTTCGGCGGTTTTCGGCAGCGGTCCGTCATACAGGCCCTGCCCCGCCAGATTGAACTTCTGCAGCGTCTCGGAATACAACTCCATGACCACCGGCCCGGCATGGGCATTGAAATGAACCTCCTTGGCCCACTCCAGATACGCCTTGTTGGCAAACCGATAATAACGCTGCTCCGGCGGCAGATGATGCTCGAAGAAACAGCCGTTCTCGATATAGGCTTCCCATTGATTCGGGTTCGGCTCACCGGTCATGCTCTGACTGCCGTCTTTGCCGCGGTAGCCGCCCAGGAAGCCAAGCCCTGGCGCCTTTTCCCAGTTGACGATAAAGTCCTTGTAACCCTGGTATTTCGCTGAGCCGTCTTCCTTGGTGAGGGCTGGGAACTTGAGCCGCGTGCCGAGCTCGATCATGACTTCCTGCCACGGGCGCACATCGCGATCGGCTTCGACGATCGGCTGGCGAATCGAGTCCGCCGCCACATGCGGCTCGGAGATCGGCCGGTCGAGCATGGAAATCGTATCGTAGCGCTCGAGGTAAGTGGTGTCCGGCAGTACCAGATCCGAGAAAGACACCATTTCCGAGTGGAAGGCGTCGGAAGTCACGATAAACGGAATCTTGTATTCGCCGTCCTCGCGCTTGGCCCGCAGCATATCCTGCGTCTCCTTGGTGTTCATCGAGGAGTTCCAGGCCATATTCGCCATAAACAGAATCAGCGTATCGATTTCGTAGGGGTCACCCTTGGCCGCGTTATTGATCACCATGTGCATCAGACCATGGCTGGAGATCGGCGCCTCCCAGGAATAAGCCTTGTCGATCCGCAGGGGATTGCCGTCATCGTCGATGACCAGATCTTCCGGCGCCACCGGAAAGCCGAGTGGCGGCGATTTCAGCGGCGTGTTCGGCGCCATCTCCTTGGCTGGTTTGATCGGCGGCGGCACATGACGGGGGAACGGCGGTTTGGCCAGATGGCTGCCCGGGCTGTCGACCGCGCCCAGCAGCACCTGCACCAGATGGATCGCGCGGCAGGTATGAAATCCGTTGGAATGCGCCGAAATACCACGCATAGCATGCATCGCCACCGGCCGGCCGATAAAGCTCTTGTGCTCGCGGCCCGCCCCGTCCGTCCAGGGCGTGGGGATTTCAATCGTTTCCTTGAAGGCGACGTGCGCCATCTCCAGCGCCATGCGCTCGATGTCCTCGGCGCTGACGCCAGTGATCTTGGCGGCGTTTTCCGGCGCGTACTGCTCGTCGAGGTATTTCTCGGCGATCAGCGTCATCACGGTCTTGACCGTGCGGCCGTCCGGTGCGGTGTATTCGCCGAACAAGGCGGGTTTGCAGTCGACGTTTTCCCACGGCTCGAAGCCGTTGCTGCTCAGACTCCAGACCAGCGGCTTGCCATCGTCGGAACGCAACAGCATGCCGTCGCCCTTGTTACCGGGGTCGACCACCACCAG
>JAGRHW010000441.1 GCA_020444765.1 Gammaproteobacteria bacterium
GAGAGGCCGGTAAAAGCGCCGACCCTGATTACCGACTGATCGACCAGGTTTCCGTCCCGTTGTATTACCGGTGCATTGAATTGCCGGGTTTTTCCGCTTTCACCGATTTCCTGCAGCATGATGAACCATAATTCTTCAAGTTCGGCGACATTGGGTAATGCCTTGCTCTGAGCCAGTGTTTTCAGAAACTGTGTGCGCTCCGGGTACTGGACCGAGGTGATGGCGCTTTCAAATTCGGCATCCAGTTCACCGGCCACCTGACGGATGGCGCCGAACAGTTCCCCAAGGTCGCCAACCTTGCGTTGCAGGGTTTCTTCGGTGGTAGCCAGGAGCTTTTCGTTGGCTTCCATCTCCAAGGCCAGGTTTTCGCTTTCCTCCAGCAGTCGGGATAACTCGGCGCTGGCTTGTTCCAGCAGTTTTTCCTGGTTGGCGTTTTCGGTTTTGAATTCCTCGATGCGGGCTTTTGACGCGGAAAGCTCTTCACTGGATTGTTGACGAACACGCTTGAGCAGCTCATCAAAGCTGTCGGCATGAACCTGGCCCATGACCAGCGACAGTATAAGAATACGGATAAACATGGTGCGCATTATTCCTCGATTTTACTTGCCAGTACGGTAAGTAACTCCGGTGACCGTTGCTTACGGGCGATTTTGATGGCGTTGCTGACGGACTGCTGGACTTCACTGTCTTCGACGGTTTGCCATGTCCGCTGGTGTTTGTTCCAGACACCGACTTGTGTTTTATCCAGTGACTGATAGAACAGGGCCGTACGCCCGAGCCTGACAAACTCGAGCTGCTTGCCATCGAGCTCGCCGGCGTAGGCTTCCAGGGTTCTGCCGTACTCGATTTCGATCTGATAGGCTTCAAGTATTTTCCGGTATTTTTCAGCAACGGTCAGATCGGCCTTGATCAGATTGCGCTTAAGACCGGCTATCCGTTGTTGCCGCTCCTGCGGAAGAAACGGCAGATCCTGTTCGACGAAAGCGTCCAGGGCGTCGATCATCCGCTCCATCAGGGGCATCACTTCCCTGGAGGTGACATCGATTTCATCAATTTGCTGGTTCAGGGAGGCGAGCTCATCGTTTTGCGATTGAATGATTTCCGAAAGCTGGCGGTTATACGTCGTGTAGGTTTCGCTTTCGCGAATCACAGACTTGTATTTGTCCAGCATGCTTTTGGTTTCGTCGTTCAGCGCATTGATTTTTTCCTGGGTGTTTTTCAGCGAATTATTGGTATCGGCAATCAGCTTGCGGCCGCTATCGAGCGCATCCGCTGCCGCGCCTCCCGGACAGGCGATGCATAAGGCGCAGGTCGCCAGCGTCATGGAAAATACACTGTTTTTATAGCTTTTTTTCATAATAGGCCTTTTTGAGAGCAGATGGCGGATTGCGTTTTTATCAGGCTCCGCCCGGCTTGATTGCGACATGCACTGATGGATGACAAGGTAAAAACCCCGACTCTGAGGTCGGGGAACAGGTTCCGTACCGCGGAGCAGGGAATACCGCCTGGCGGGGTACAAACGGCTGATCCGCGGCCCGGTCATCCAGGTCAACGAGCAGTGGTCGACCGGCGTATGCTTAACCCGCTCGACGGATGGTCTGTACCGAATTAAAACCTTCGAACTGAGGATGCCCCAGCGTCATGGGTTCTGCTTTATTGGTTCTCGCCTTGGCATGCGCTTTGGCAAACTCGGGGGATTCCGTCCATTTTTTAAAGCTGTCTTCGGTTTCCCAGAAAGTGTGTGAGGAATACAAGACAAAATCATCGTAGTCCGGACCTTTCAGCAGATGAAACTCGACAAAACCTTCCATTTTGTGCAGATCGCTGTCGCGGTTCAGCCAGACGTCCTCAAAGGCCTCGGCGCGGTCTTTTTTTACTTTAAAACGGTTCATTGCAAGGTACATGATGCGTCCTCAATAATTTGTAAGAGCGGGCTTATCAGGAACTTACCCGGTATAGCGGGAGCGTAATTCCAGGTATTTGTCGACCTGGTCCGGCAACAATTGCCGGTTGGCGTCACGTCCCAGGTAGACTTTGAACATGCAATCACCGTCGCGGTTGTAAAACTGCACGGAGTGCGAATCCTTGCCGAAAAGCTGTCGCGAAACGAAACAAATGGCAAGGCAGTGATCGTATTTGATATGCCCGCCAAATGCCGGACCGTTCATATTGAAATAACCATGCGCAATCGATCCCTTGGGGATCTCGCCTTTGGCCTCAAGCACAACATCGTTGGCGTTGGTGATAAAGGTGATTTTTCCCCATGAACTCATATGGTCCATGATTGTATTAAACGCTTCGCCGCCGGTGATCACTGCCTCGGCATCCGGCAGGCAGCGGACGACCTCCAGGGTGCTGACCTGGTTTTCCTGTGCAATTTGTTCCAGAGGCGCGCCGGCATTCTGCTGGATGGCCTCAGACAGACCGGCTTGCTTTTCATCGGATTTATTCACAGCGTGCTGTCACCTTTTGTTCCCTGGGGGCGGCAATCCATCTAGAGATCGAGACTGATATTGATTTCATGATGCGCAAGCGGACCCGTTACAGTCAGAAAACTACCGTAGCGGGCTATGTGCTCGTCAAGCAGATCCCGGCTTCTGTCAATGCCCAGTTTCAGGTTATCGGTTCGCTGTTGCTGAGACGACAAGGTCGCGTGTAAATCGACCAGCAGTTCGTTCGCGCTGCGAAGTTCCTGCTCCGCAATGTGGTTGAGTTTTATGTGCTGGTAAATATCGGCGATGCATTGGTGGGCTATGACCATATGGCGGATCTTGTCCAGATCATTCGGCGATGCCCTGAGCAATCTGATCGACCTCGACTTGGCGATGGAAAAATGATTCTTTGCGTCGATGACCTGGCCCGCATGGAATAAGCGGTTACCGCGGTCAAGGTGTTCAAGTAAAAGTTTCATGAGACTTGCCCCGTCATCAGGCATGCTTGCCAGCTAATTATACTTTATGCATATGATAACGATTATCATTAAGATTACAAATTAAATTTTACCTTTTGATTTCTTTCTTCGATCAGTGGGTTTATGTCGGAAAATCTATAACAATTTGTATTTATTGAATTTTATTGCGCTCACGTTTGTTCTTTTTCTGGCGCCGGAAAAAA
>JAGRHW010000442.1 GCA_020444765.1 Gammaproteobacteria bacterium
CGATGTGACCGGTCTGGCTAAGGCGGACGGTCATCCGGTGCGCTCGACGTTTCCGAAAGAGGGCGGCATACTCGACTCCGGCTGCTGGGCGGTATCGAAAGCCTCGCAAAAACTGGAAGAAGCCCACGTCTTTATCGATTACATGAGTCAGCCGGAAATACAAGCCCTGATGTCGCGCAAGGTTGGCACCGCGCCGACGGTAAAACGCGAATTGACCGGACTGAGCGACGACGAGTTCGCCGCTGTTTCCTCCGACATCGATCCGGTCGTGCCGCGCTACGACCTTTACCAGAACCGTTCGGACTGGCTGAACCAGAAGTGGACCGAGCTGATCGTCGGTTGATTCAACGGTTCCGGTAACCGTGTTGACGGGCCGCCCGGACAATCCGGGCGAGGTGTAAAAATATGTCCGGACTGAAACTACACAATATACGCAAGGAGTTCGGCAGCTTCGTGGCTGTCGACAGCGTCAATCTGACGGTGCCGGAAGGCAGTTTTGTCTGCCTGCTGGGGCCATCCGGTTGCGGCAAGACCACGCTGCTGCGCATGATCGCGGGTCTGGAACAGCAGACCAGCGGCGAAATCCTGATTGATGGCGTCGATATAAGCCCTGTGCCGACCCATAAACGCGGACTCGGCATGGTGTTCCAATCGCTGGCGTTGTTCCCGCATCTCAGCGTGGCGGAAAATATCGCCTATGCGCTGCGTATTCGCGGTGTCGGCAAGGCGGATCAGGCACGCCGGGTGGAAGAGTTGTTGAGCATGATTCACTTGCCCGGTTATGGTGACAGGGCTGTATCACAACTGTCCGGCGGGCAACGTCAGCGGGTCGCCATCGCCCGGGCACTGGCAATGGCACCGAAACTGTTTCTGCTGGACGAGCCGCTTTCGGCGTTGGACGCAAAATTGCGCGAGAGCATGCAGGTCGAGCTGCGACAGCTCCAGCAACAGCTTGGCGTGACGACCATAGTCGTTACCCATGATCAGCGCGAAGCCATGACCATGGCCGATCTGGTGGTCGTGATGGGCGAGGGGCGGATTCGGCAGGCGGCCCCGCCGGTGGAAATTTACCGCCGGCCGGCCGACACATTTGTCGCGGACTTTATCGGTACCACCAATCTGTTGCCGCTGGACATCGACAGCGGGGGACAGGCTTGCTACGAAGGCCAGATCCTGTCAGGGCTTGAATTAGCCGCTGACGGCGCCTGGCAGTTATCGGCCCGGCCCGAGGATATACGGCTGGTCGACGTCGACAGCGGACGCGCCGATTTACGGGGCGATGTGGCCTTCGTGCGGGATCTCGGCTCGGTGGTGGAAACCTTTGTGCGGGTCGGCGGGCAGACGCTTACCGTGGCAAGCCCGCCGCATCAGCCGCAGCAACCGGTCGAGGGGCAGCGCGTCGGGCTTGAACTCAGCCTCGAACGCTGCGTGACCCTGGCCCGATGAAGCAGCAGACGGCCGGCCGGCTAAGTGATTACAGCCCGCTGTTCTATCCGGGGCTGATGCTGGTGGTCTTTTTTGTAATTCCCTTCGGCATCATGCTGGCGGTCAGTTTTTTTCAGCGCGATCCGGCGGGTTTTTACAGCGTCGATTTCGTGTTCGACAACTACGCCCGTTTTATCAGCGCGTTTTTCGGCAAGGTACTCGGCTTTTCCCTGGTGCTGGCGATTACCGTATCGCTGGCCTGCGTGGTGATCGCCTTTCCGTTTACCTATCTGCTGACGCGTTGCCGGCGCTCGACCCAGATCGTCTGGCTGGTCGGCATACTGGCGGTTCTGTCCTTGTCGGAAGTCATTATCGGGTTTGCCTGGTCGACGCTATTTTCCCGTACCGCGGGCCTCGGTAATGTGTTCGCGGCCCTGGGCCTGGTGGAGCAGTCCAGCGCTTTATACCCGAGTTTCGGCGCGGTGCTGACGGCGATGATCTATCAGGCGCTGCCTTATACCGTGCTGGTTCTTTACCCGGCGCTGGTGCGTTTCAACCGTGATTATATGGAGGCCGCGCAAACGCTCGGCGCCTCGCCATACCGGGCTTTTTTCAATGTGCTGATTCCGGCCCAACGCAGCACCCTGGTCGCCACGCTGATCATGGTTTTCATTTTTGCCCTGGGCTCCTATCTGTTGCCTCAGATTCTCGGTCGTCCGCAGCACTGGACCCTGTCGGTGCTGATCACCGATCAGGCGATCTATCAGTCGAATGTTCCGTTTGCCGCGGCAATGGCGATCTTTCTGGTGTTGATTTCACTGGCCCTGGTAGGCTTGACCCTGCTGGTCGGCAAACCGGAGCAACAGTCATGACGCGCTATGTAATAAACGGCTTTATGACGCTGGTCGGTGCATTTTTGCTGCTGCCGGTGGCGGTGGTGGTGGGGGTTTCCGTCAACCAAAAGCAAAGCCTGGACTTTCCGCCGCAAGGGTTTTCCCTGGCCTGGTACGAGGCGATATTTGCCCAAAGCGACTGGGCCAACGCCTTGATGAATTCCGTGATTCTGGCGGCCGGATCGGCTTTGATCGCCTTGAGTATCGCCTTGCCTTTGTCCTGGTTTTTCTGGCGTTATTACGCGCCCTGGGCGCAGGTGTTCCGTTTGCTCGGCGTGGCGCCGTTCATGCTACCGCCTGTTATTACCGCGCTGGGTTTTCTGACCTTCTGGGCCAGCACCGGCGCCTATGGCGAACCCTGGACAGCGGTAATCAGTCACGGCGTGTTTTTTGTAACCCTGCCGCTGGTTACCTTATCCCTGGGATTTGCTTCGATCGATAGCAAACTGCTGGAGGCGGCGCAAACGCTCGGCGCCGACGAACGGACGGTGTTCCGCACGGTGGTCTTGCCGCTGGTGCTGCCTTATCTGGTATCCGGCTACGCGTTTACCTTTGTGCTGTCGCTCAATGAATATATCGTCGCCTATATGACGGTCGGCTTTACCTTCGAGACCTTGCCGATAAAAATCTTCAACGCCCTGCGTTATGGCTACACGCCGACGATGGCCGCGGTATCGGTGCTTTTCGTGGTGGTGGCGCTGGCGGTGTTCGGGCTGGTTGCCCGGTTTGGCGATCTGCCGAAACTGCTCGGTAATTTTTCCTCCGACCGGGGAAATTGACTAATGCCT
>JAGRHW010000443.1 GCA_020444765.1 Gammaproteobacteria bacterium
CCCTGGCTGGCCCGTACCGACGGCGAGCTGGCGGCTATCGAAGGCACCGGCCTTGGCCTGATCGTCGCACTGCCACGTCTGGCAAGAATCGGTATCGAGCGTGATCCGGCCGAATCGGTTCACACCATGCGCTGGCTGGACTGGGACGGCAGCGATGTCCTGCAAGTCAGTCTGACCGAAGACAGCCGCTGGTCCGGATTCCACAGCCCGTTGACACGCCAGTGGACGCAACGTGGCGGACCGCGCGAGGTTTTGACCGGCCAGGACGGCTTGTCGCCTCTGCAGCATCTGAACGAATCCCTATGGGGCTGGGACTGCACCGCGCTTAAAGCGGCCTGGTATCCGGCAGATAAAGCTGGCGGCGGCGAGCGTCCCGGCATCTGCGCTCAGCCGGTCAACCCGGAACTGGTCGCGCCTTTTCTGGAAGCACTGACCGAACATGCCTGTCGCTTACGTGTTCTGCTTGGTAACAATGCCGCTCTGCACGCACACGAAACCGATTTTTACGACTGCCGCTTCGAGGATACGCTGACCCTGCGCGGTGACACCGCAATACTGGAACTTGACCCTGCGCAGCTGGGCGGAGCCTGGGTCATCAAACCGGGCCAAGGCGACAACGCGCAGCGTATCCTGCGTCTGACTGACCAGCACGGCCGAACGGTACTGACGCTGGCGGCTTCCGCTGCGGATGCCGAAGACCCTTCCCAATGGCGCACCCTGCTCGATATTCTCTGCGATTACGATGAAGTGCAGACGCGCGCCTGACGAACACGGACAAACTTAACGGCTTGTATTGTTCAAACTGCTTGCCGAATAAGTGGGAAAGGGCCGATTTTATTTCCCGGCAAACGAGTTCAAGCCGTTTCTTTCAGGAAAATTTTGCGTAACAATGGCATTGATTTTTTCAATCGAGGCCTGTTATGGATCGCGCGGAACTGGTTCACGAAAATTTTCTGAGACGGCTGGCCGACGGCGAGCTGCCCGCGCCGCGCAAGCCCGCCCTGAACGCCGGTCCGCGGCCTGACAAGGCTGAACTGACCGGTCTTTTCCTCGCTCAGCTGCAAAGCCGGCATCTCGACCGGCACGCCCGCAAACTGCAAGCCCGAGGACAGGGTTTCTACACGATCGGCTCGTCCGGCCATGAAGGCAATGCCGCAATCGCGGCGGCTTTGCGTCACACTGATCCGGCGTTTTTGCATTACCGTGATGCGGCCTTTTTGATTGCCCGCGCCGCCCAGTTGCCCGGCCAGACGCCTGTGCAGGATATGCTGCTGAGTTTTACCTCGTCCTCCGAAGACCCGGTTTCCGGCGGACGGCATAAAGTGCTCGGTTCGAAGGCGCTGAATATCCCGCCGCAAACCTCCACCATCGCCAGCCATTTGCCGAAGGCCGTCGGCGCGGCTTTCTCACTGGGATTATCGCGCCACATCCATCCGCCTCATCAGGAATGGCTGCCGGACAGTATCGTCTATTGCAGTTTCGGTGACGCCTCGCTCAACCACTCCACGGCGCAGGGCGCACTGAATACAGCCAGCTGGACATCCTACAGGCAGGCTCCGCTGCCTTTGCTGTTTGTCTGCGAGGACAACGGCATCGGGATTTCCACCAAAACCCCGGCCGGCTGGATCGAGGCAAGCGCCGGCAATCGCCCGGGCCTGCGTTATGCCTATTGCGACGGACTGGATATTCTCGACACCTGGACAACGGCCGTGGAACTGGCCGGGTGGATTCGCCAGCGACGAAAGCCGGCCTTTCTGCATATGGGCTGCGTCCGACTCTACGGCCATGCCGGTGCAGACGCGCAAACCGCCTATATGAGTCTCGATGAAATCGAAGCGGCCGAGGCCAACGATCCGCTGCTGCATACCGCCCGCCATCTGATCGAACAGGCCGGCCTGTCGAAGCAGGATATTCTGGATCTCTATACCCGGACCGATGCCGAGGTCGCCGCCCTGGCGGAGGAAGCCGTTCTGCGCCCCAAACTGCAAAACGCCGCCGAGGTCATGGCCAGCATCGTGCCGGCACCCCGCCCGCCAACTCCCGGTAATCGGCCTTCGACGCAAACGCGCGAGGCGGTGTTCGGTACGGCGGAGTTGCGCGCCCTCGCCCAACCGCAGCACATGGCGAAGCTGATCAACTTCGCCCTGACCGACCTCTTGCTGAGCCACCCGGAGATCGTCATGGCCGGCGAGGACATCGGCCAGAAAGGCGGCGTCTATGGCGTGACCCAGCGGCTGCATGCGCGCTTCGGCGCCAGGCGGATTATCGATACCCTGCTCGATGAACAATCGATTCTGGGTCTGGCGATCGGTCTGGCGCAAAACGGCTTTCTGCCGATTCCCGAAATCCAGTTCCTCGCCTATCTGCATAACGCCGAAGATCAGATTCGCGGCGAGGCGGCGACTCTGCCGTTCTTTTCCAATCGCCAGTATGTCAACCCGATGGTTCTGCGGATCGCCGGTCTCGGTTATCAACGCGGTTTCGGCGGGCATTTTCACAACGACAACTCGCTGGCTGTTTTACGGGATATCCCCGGCCTGATTATCGCCTGCCCGTCCAACGGACACGACGCGGCGCTGATGCTGCGCGAGGCGGTGCGACTGGCACGCGATGAATGCCGCATCGTGGTCTTTCTGGAACCCATCGCCCTGTACATGACGCGCGATCTGTTTGAGGAAGGCGATGGTTTATGGACGCACGTTTATCCACCGCCGGACCAGGGCGAAACCCTTGGACTGAACGACATCGGCGTGTACGGCGGCGGCAAAACACTCGCCATCGTCAGTTACGGCAACGGTTACTATCTGTCGCGCAAAGCGGAAAAAGTCCTCCGCGAAAAACACCAGCTGGATTGCCGCATCATCGATATCCGCTGGCTCGCGCCTTTACCGGCCGATGCGCTGCTCGACGCCGTGGCAGACTGCCGATCCGTACTGATCGTCGATGAATGCCGGCAGACCGGCTCGCAAAGCGAAGCCCTGATGACGCTGTTCGCGGAACGCTCCCGACAAGCGACCGCACGCCTCACCGCCGAAGACAGTTTTATCGCCACCGGCCCGGCCTTCGACGCAACCCTGCCCTCGGTCGACGGCATCGTCGCAG
>JAGRHW010000444.1 GCA_020444765.1 Gammaproteobacteria bacterium
CGCATTCACTCTGGGCGATTTCGTTTTCATGATGCGGAAACTGCAAGTCCATGCCTCCGCCATGAATATCGAAATGATTGCCGAGGCTGCGGGTCGACATCGCCGAGCACTCGATATGCCAGCCCGGACGACCTTTGCCCCAGGGCGAATCCCAGGCCGGTTCGTCCGGTTTGGCGGCTTTCCACAAGACAAAATCCAGCGGATCGCGCTTGTTGCGGTCGATCTCCACCCGCTCGCCGGCGCGCAGTTCATCGAGCTGTCGGCCGGACAGCTTGCCATAGCCGGCGAAGCTCGAGACCGCAAAATACACATCGCCATTATCGGCCGGATAGGCATTACCATGGTCGATCAGACGACTGATCATGGCGACGATTTCGTCGATATTATCAGTGGCCTTGGGTTCCTGATCCGGCGGCAGAACATTCAGCGCGGCGGCATCTTCGTGCATCGCCTGAATGAAACGCGCGGTCAGCGCCTCGACCGGTTCAGCGTTTTCCAGCGCCCGGACGATGATCTTGTCGTCGACGTCGGTAATATTGCGCACATAGGTGACATCCAGCCCTTTCGACTTCAGATAGCGGTACACCACGTCGAACACCACCATCACGCGGGCGTGACCGATATGGCAGTAATCGTAAACCGTCATACCGCAGACATACATGCCGACCTTGCCGGCCGTGATGGGTTTGAAGGTTTCCTTGGTTCTGGTCAGGGAATTATAGATTTTCAACATAAACGTAATCGACAGCCTGTCTTCCTGAGTCTAAACGAAAGCACGATCCGCTCCTATAAACCGGTCATTCCGCCACCCGGCATTGTCGGGGTCGATCAGGATTCATGGCTTAAAAAATCAGGAATACGCTGCAAATCCCGCGAAAATATCAAGAAATGCAACGCATTACGCGATGGATAAAGGCTTTCCCGTACTTTGTAAACTGACTAAAATTTGTCATCGAATAAATTCAACGCCGAGATTGTATATGTTAAAGATAGTTTTATCCCGTAAAGTTTTGATTTTGCTTATCTGCCTGCTGCCTTTTACCCAGGCCCTGGCGGAACCGGAAAAAGCCAGGATCAGCACCGGGCTGGGCGATATCGTTGTCGAGCTGTTCGCCGACCGCGCACCGGTTTCGGTTGAGAACTTCAAACAATACGTCAAGGACGGCTTTTACGACAGCACGATTTTTCATCGCGTCATCGACAGTTTCATGATTCAGGGTGGCGGCTACACCGCCGACTTCCAGAAGAAAGATACCCGCGAACCGGTAGAAAACGAAGCCAACAACGGCCTCAAGAACAACAAATACACGATCGCCATGGCACGCACATCCGCGCCGCACAGCGCCACCTCGCAGTTTTTTATCAATACCGCGGACAACGATTTTCTCAACCACACCAGCATGGACATGCGCGGCTGGGGTTACGCGGTGTTCGGCCGGGTGATCGAAGGCCAGGAGATCGTCGATAAAATCGGCCAGACCCCGACCGGCTCGGGCGGCCCGTTCCCACGCGATGTACCGCTGGACATGGTGACCATCACCAGCGTAACCCTGCTCGACGCCGACGCTGCAGACAAGCCCGACTCCGCCGCCAATGCCGCTGTCGAACCGGGCAACCCGACCAGCACCCAATAACAACAATCTGTTCAGTCTTACCGGAGATATGTGTACATGAAAGTCCGTTTAACCACGAATCTTGGCGAAATCACGCTCGAACTTAATAGCGATGCCGCGCCGATTACCTGCGACAACTTTGTTCAATACGTCAAGGACGGCCATTACGACGGCACCATTTTTCATCGCGTGATCCCGGGATTCATGGTTCAGGGTGGCGGCTTCGAGCCGGGCATGCAGCAAAAGCCGACCCGTGGCGAAATCAAGAACGAAGCCAACAACGGCCTCAAGAACAACACGGGCACGATTGCCATGGCGCGCACGCCGGCACCCCACTCGGCCTCTACCCAGTTTTTTATCAATCTGACCGATAACGACTTCCTCAATTTCAAGGACGAGTCCATGCAAGGCTGGGGCTATTGCGTTTTCGGCGAAACGATCGACGGCATGGACACGGTCAATGCGATCGCCGCGGTAAGCACCGGGTCGAGCGGCGGCCACCAGGACGTACCGACCGAAGACGTCGTGATCGAGAAAGCCGAACTTATCGACTAAGCGGCACCCGCTTGTCCAGTCTGTTTATTTCCGATCTGCATCTTCACGCCGGCGCGCCTGCCGTAAGCGAACAGGCGCGCCGGCTGCTTGACGAATTCGCACCCCGTTTTCAAAACCTGTTTATCCTCGGTGATTTCGTCGAATACTGGCTTGGCGACGATGCCGCCGACGGCTCACTGTCTGACGTTTTCGACGCCCTGAAAAACCTCTCTGCATCCGGCACACGGATTTTTCTGATGCACGGCAACCGGGACTTTCTGCTGGGTGAAGGTTTTGCCGACAGCATCGGTGCGACGCTTGTCAGCGATGATCAATATTTGATCGACGACGAAGGCCTGCGGATTTTACTGCTGCACGGCGATACTCTGTGCACCGATGACACCGCTTACCAGGCGCTTCGTGTGATGCTGCGCGATCCTGAGTGGCAAGCGGATTTTCTGTCAAAATCCATCGGCGAACGGCTTGCCGCCGCCAATCAACTGCGTGAAACCAGCCGCGAGAAAACGCTCGAAAAGTCCGCCGCCATTATGGATGTCAACCAGCAAAGCGTGGAAGCTGCACTGAGAGACAGCGGCACTCACCTCATGATCCACGGCCATACGCATCGCCCGCAGACCCATCGCTTCGAGCTCGATGGTAAAACTGCAAGCCGGGTGGTGCTCGGTGACTGGAATGCCAACGGAGCGTTTATCGCAACCCTGGAAAACGCTGAAATAACATTACAACACTGGCCGGCTGGCGAAGAGGCTGTTTGAAATATCAATTGCAGTCTGTGTAAAACCACCAACTGTCATCCCCGAGTGCTTTTGTCGGGGATCCAGTGTCTCCACCGGATAGCCCGCTGCTGGATTCCCGCCTGCGCGGGAATGACAGATGACTTACCCGGGCTGTATTGCAGTCTGCGAAAACCACCGGCC
>JAGRHW010000445.1 GCA_020444765.1 Gammaproteobacteria bacterium
TGGGACATATGCCATGAGCGCGGAAATGTCGATACTTCTGGCAATTGTGATTCCGCTGGCCGGGGCGCTCGGTATCGTATTGGCCGGGCGTATCGGAGAGAACCCGCGCGAAGCCGTTACGCTGTCGACCGCAAGCCTGTTAATAGCCGCGGTCTGGAGTCTGCTGCCCGCAATCATGGCCGGAGAACGGCCATCCTTAACGTTTGGTGAGGTTTTGCCCGGAGTCAGGCTTGCCTTTCAGATTGAACCTCTGGGTATGTTGTTTGCCGCACTCGCCTCGGGACTCTGGCTGATCAACTCCATTTATTCCATAGGCTATATGCGGGGTAACAAGGAGGCACATCAGACACGTTTTTATACCTGTTTTGCCATAGCACTTTCGGCAACCATGGGGATTGCATTTTCTGCGAATCTTTTCACCCTGTTTTTGTTTTACGAGATACTCACCCTGTCAACCTACCCACTGGTATCGCACAAGGGTGATGAAAAGACCATACGTTCAGCGAGGGTCTATCTTGGCATACTGCTGTCGACCTCTATCGCCCTGCTGTTGCCGGCAATCATCTGGACCTATTCGATAGCGTACAGCGGCGATTTCACCCCCGGCGGAATCCTTGAGGGCAAGCTGCACGGGCCACTGCTTGGCCTGTTGCTTGGTTTGTACGTTTTCGGGGTCGGCAAGGCCGCTCTGATGCCGGTACATCGCTGGTTACCGGCGGCCATGGTTGCGCCAACGCCGGTCAGCGCCCTGCTGCATGCCGTGGCCGTGGTCAAAGCCGGTGTATTTACCATTACCAAAGTCATCATTTACATTTTTGGCGTTGATTTTCTGTCAACCGAACCGACCAGCGCCTGGCTGCTCTACGCCAGTGCCTTCACGATTATTACCGCAAGCCTGGTGGCGCTTCGTCAGAAAAATATCAAACGCTTGCTGGCTTATTCGACCATCGCCCAGCTGTCATACGTCCTGATGGCAGCCGCTATTTTGAAACCCATGGCGGAGCTGGGCGCGACGATACACATCGTTGCTCATGCCTTTGGCAAAATCACACTCTTCTTTGCGGCAGGCGCGATTTACACAGCCTCGAAAAAAACCGAAATACCCCAGCTTCGCGGCATCGGCCGGAGAATGCCCTGGACGCTCGGCGCTTTTACCATCGGCGCCTTGAGTATGATCGGCGTACCGCCGACCGCGGGCTTTGTTTCAAAATGGTACATACTGGGCGGCGCGCTTCAGGCGGACAATTATCTTGCACTGACTACCATCATTGTCAGTACCGCACTCAATGCTGCGTACTTTCTCCCGGTACTTTACCTGGCCTGGTTCGCCAAAGAAGACCCCAGAACCGACAATAATCACGGCGAAGCCCCGTTTCCGGCGGTACTGGCGCTGACCATCACGCCATGCCTGACCATAGGCTTCTTTTTTCTTAATGCGCCAGTCTTGCAACTTGAGATGCAAGTCGTGGAAGGTTTGAAATGATCGAGACGCCCGACAACGACACGGATCACTGGCTGGTTCGCTCTAGCTCGATACGCCTGCTCTGGAGAATCTTTGCAGCCGTTCTGGCAATTACTGTCCTGGCGCAGTTTCTAATTTACGTCAAAGGTTATTTCGTGGTTGACGGCTGGTTCGGATTTGGCGCCCTGTTTGGTTTTATATCCTGCGTAGTGATGGTACTGACGGCCAAAGGGCTTGGTTATGTTCTCAAACGCGATGAGCAGTATTACAACGATGGAGACAGGGATGTTTGAGGCCTTTCCACCGGCAATCCTGCTGCTCATTGCCGCGCTGTTGATCGGGCTGACACGAGAGGCCGTTCGATCCGCTGTCGTACTGCTTGCACCACTGCTTGTATTATGGAGTATCTGGCAAATCCCTGACGGCGTGCAGGCGACAGTGCCATTTCTCGACTATCAGCTGACGCCGCTGGAGGGCAGCCCGGTGCGCCGTTTGTTTGCCAGCATTTTTGCCATCATGGCATTCGGCGGCGGACTCTATGCCTACCGGCAGGCGCGTTGGCAGGAACTGGCCAGTGCCTACGCGTACGCCGCCGGCGCCATCGGCGTCAGTTTTGCCGGCGACCTCATCAGCCTGTTTGTTTTCTGGGAGCTGATGGCCTTGTTCTCGACCCTGGTGGTCTGGTGCGGCGACAGCCCGAACGCCAAGGCGGCCGGTGTGCGCTATGCGATCATGCATTTTATCGGCGGTGTGATCCTCAAAATAGGCATTATCGGGCTTATCGTGCAAACCGGTTCCGTCGAGGTCCGACCTTTGCTGGCTTCTGATTTCAGTACCTGGATGATTCTGACCGGGATATTGATCAACGCCGCCGCACCACCGGTTTCAGCCTGGTTGTCCGATGCCTACCCGGTCGCCAGTCCCACCGGCTCGGTTTTTTTGTCGGCCTTTACCACCAAAACCGCGGTCTTGACCTTGATCCTGCTGTTTCCGGGTGAACCGGTGCTGATCGGCATCGGTCTGTACATGGTGATTTATGGAATCATTTACGCGCTTCTGGAAAACAACGTGCGGCGAATTCTCGCGTTTTCAGTGGTCAATCAGGTCGGTTTTATGGTCTGCGCCGTTGGCATCGGCACCGAAATGGCTCTGAACGGCGCGGCCGCTCATGCGTTTGCCCATATTATCTACAAGGCTCTGCTTTTCATGAGCGCGGGCGTTGTGGTCTATCGGACCGGCAAAGACAAATGTACCGATGTTGGCGGCCTGTTTCGCACCATGCCGCTTACCGCGATCTGCGGTATCATCGGCGCGCTGGCGATTTCGGGATTTCCACTGACTTCCGGTTTTACCACGAAGACGATGATCTCCCAGGCCGCCGCCAATGAACATCTGGCCGCTGTTTATTTTTTGCTTGCGGCCGCCTCCGCGGGTGTTTTTCTGCATGCCGGAATCAAGTTTCCCTGGTTTGTCTTCTTCCAGCGCGACTCCGGTCTGAGGCCCAAGGACGCGCCCTGGAACATGGCGCTGGCGATGGTTGTATTTTCCGCGATTTGCCTGTTGATCGGGATTTTCCCGGAGCTTCTATACAAGC
>JAGRHW010000446.1 GCA_020444765.1 Gammaproteobacteria bacterium
TATCCATCGCATCCATAAAGGCGGAGCCCATGATCCCGAACATATCGGTCACCTCGTTCGCGACCATTGTTTCGACAAAGGCTTCGCTGGGTGTCATTTTCATTGAAATCTCTCCTCTCGATTGAGTATACGTAGCTGAAAAAGGGTTCGCTTATCAGCCCTTACCGGGCAACCGGTTCATGCTGTATCTTTGCTATCAGTGACAAACTTATAGCCAGTTTTTGCCATATATTACAATTTATGAGCCTTAATGTATCATTATTAATAATATATGGCTATCTATTCGCCGTTTTCTTTTATCTATCGTTCAAAGCCGTGGACGAGTCGCTTAAAGCATTTCGTCCTTGACAGCATACCAGCGATATAACCACCACTGACCGAAGCGACGGAACGGCGCAAACAACTCCGATTCGATCTTCGGATGCCAGACATTCGGATACGGCAGCCTGGAGTTGAAAATCGGCAGCGTCAGGCTCTCGCCCTTGCCCGCGATCAACTGCGCCATGCGGCGCCCGCCCTGAGCCGAATACATAACCCCGTTACCGCCGTAACCCAGCGCATAGAAGATGGACTTGCCGGGGTCGGGCTGCGTAATACGCGGCATCATGTCATGCGAAACGTCCACCCAGCCCCACCAGGAATAGTCGATATCTATGCCATGCAGAGCCGGAAACTTCCGGTGCATATCGTCGATCAGATGCTGCCGGTATTTCTCCTTCGGGGCATCGGAACCGCTGATCGCGCTGCGGCTGCCGATCTGCAAACGGCCATCGGGCAGCAAACGGTAGTAATGACGCAGAATACGCGTGTCGGTCAGCACCATATGGGTACGAAAATTACACGCCTCGCGCTCCTGCACGGTCAACGGCCGGGTGACGATCGAGTTCGACAGGATCGGCAACAGACGGTTTTTCAGACTGCCGTGCATACCCGGCAAGGTGTAGCCGCCGGTCGCCACTGCCACTCTTTTGGCCCGCACCACGCCGCCCGGCGTACGCAGGAAGTGAACGCCGTTACGGGTTTCCCAGCCGGCGACCGGACTCGAGGTATGAACCTTCGCGCCCAGCTCGCGCGCCATGCGCAGATAACCGAAGGCGAGTTTGGCCGCGTGTATGCCGATACCTTCGGGCTCCAGCATCGCGCCGGCGGCTTCCTTGTCGTCGAGGTATTCGTTTTTCAGGGTCTCCTGATCGATCATCCTGGCCTTGTAGCCGAAGATGTCGTTGAGGACCTCCGTTTCCTTTCTCAACCCTTCCATAGCGGAAGGTTTGTGCGCGATATACAAATGTCCACCGGGCTGCGGATCGCAATCAATATCCTTGATCAGGTCCTTGAAATTTTCCATCGCATCGCAGACTTCGGCATGCATTTGCAGAGCGACGTCCTTGCCCCAGCGCTTGATCCAGCCTGAGCGCTTGAGCCTTCCGGACGCACACTGAGCCTGCCCGCCATTGCGCGTACTACAACCCCAGCTCACCCGGTTGGCTTCCAGCACGGTCGCCTTGATGCCATGCTCCCGCGCCAGATAGATAGCGCAGGCCAGCCCGGTAAAACCGGAGCCGATGATCGCCACGTCGACATCCATATCCTGCATCACCGGGCCGTCATCCGCCGGCGGCTCACCCGCGGTGGCGATCCAGTAAGTTGGCGCATACTCCTGCCCGTGACCCGCGTCGCGGGCCTGCAGAGGATCGTGAGCCGGATTGTAGGCGTTTAATGCGGGTGTTGCGCCTGACATGGTCCGGGCCTGCATGTTTTCAGCTGTCTCCATTGTTCCATCCACACATAAATAAACAAAACGATGAATCTGGCGGCACGGTTTTAGCCGAGCAGCGGACGTTCCTTGCGGAAGGCTTTTTTACTGGCGATCTTGCCATCCCGGAAGGTGAAGAGATCGACCCCGTCGGCTTCTATGCGTTTGCCGTCTTCCCGGGTGCCGACCAGCGTCCACTGGGAAACACCGAGACCGTCGGCGGCAAAATGCGAATGATTGGCCCATTGTACGTCCGGAAAGGTTTGCCAGACGCCGCTGAATGCCTTGCCGACCTCGTCATGACCGCTGAAGCGGGCCCCGTAGGCTTCGTTACCGGCCGCGCCTTCGAAGACGATATCGTCGGTCATCAACGCCAGAACGCCGTCCAGATCGTGGCGATTGAAGGCCTCGAACAATTGCTCCAGGATATCTTTGCTTGCTGTTGTGTTATTGGCGGACACGTTGTTTTCTCTCCAGGTGTGTTGAATATCGAACAAGCGCTGCGGGTTACCGGCAGCGTTCTTCAAGCTGGAGACAAGATTAATTGAGGCGCTGACCGGCTGATAGAACCAGATCGGATCGAGTTGCCGGTCCAGAGAGAACGGAGCGGCGATTTCGGGGTTTCAGGCGGGCTCCGGCCGGCGGTCGCGACGCCTCAGCCGGCCTTCAGTTGATCGCGGATCATCTCCGAAATCAGCCGGATACCCGGTTCGATAAATTCCGAATCGATGGAGGAATACGCCAGTCTGAAGTAGTTTTTCGGTGAATCGTCGCCGTGAAAATAAATCTCGCCGGGTTCGATCAGCAGTTCCTGTCGGCGGGCATCCACACTCAATTGCGTGGCGTCGAGTCGTGGATCACCCTCAATCCAGACCGCCGAACCACCAAAGGTCGGCAGTTCATAGGTTTCAGGCATGTATTTCTCGAGTGATTCGCGCATGATCCGCCAGCGCTCCTTGTAGACCTGATTCTGCCGGTGAACCAGCGTATCGTGATGACCGAGCGACAGAAACAGCGCGACCGAACGCTGGTTGTTGGCGGGCGGATGGCGCAACATCAGCCGCCGCAGTGCGCGCGCCTCCCGGATGAATTCTTCAGGGCCGACCATATAACCCATGCGCAGGCCCGGTGACAGGGTTTTCGACAGACTGCCGACATAAATGACCCGATCGTATTTATCGAGGCTTTTGAGTGCCGGGGTCGGATTGCCGATAAAGTTCGCCTCAGCCTCGTAATCGTCTTCTATGATAACGAAATCCGCATCGGAGGCTTTTTCCAGCAGAGCCTTCCGCCGCT
>JAGRHW010000447.1 GCA_020444765.1 Gammaproteobacteria bacterium
ATAGCCCGAATTGGCGCAAGGCAGAAATACTGCGGTGCGTCAGGTCTGGTGACTGGGGCTGTCCGATGGCGTCGCTGGATCCCCGACAAAAGCGCTCGGGGATGACGTCTTTCCAGCCCAGGCATTCTGGGAAGACGAAGTGGCTGTCTGGGGAATGTCGCTTTACCCGTCATTCCCGCGCAGGCGGGAATCCAGCTGCTGACTGTCCGATAGAGACACTGGATCCCCGACAAAAGCACTCGGGGATGACACCTTTCCAGTCCAGGCATTCTGGGAAGACGAAGTGGCTGTCTGGGGAATGTCACTTTACCCGTCATTCCCGCGCAGGCGGGAATCCAGCGGCTGACTGTCGGACGGAGACATTGGAACCCAGACAAATGCGCTTGGGGATGACATCTTTCCACTCCAGATATTCGGGGATGACGAAGTGGCTGTCTGGAGTGCGCCGTGTCGTTCGTCATACACTCCGGTCTCCCTGAATAAACTTCTCCACCCGGGCATAGGCGCGGCGCATTGCTTCCAGCAGTCGCGGGTCGCCGGCGAGCTGGCCGAACAGCAAACGTTCGGCGACGAAGGCTGCCACCACATCGTCAGCCTGGCAGATGGTTCGTGCGCTTTCTGTATCCATCGCCTGGTCTTCGTAGGCGTAGGGCAATTCTCCAGCCTGCTGCCGTTGCAGAAAAGCCAGAAACAAGGCCGGCAGCATGCTGACCGCGTCGATCGTGCGTCCGCCGGCCAGTGCCTGCTGAAGCGTCGGCAGAATAAAGCCGGGAATTTTTGAATAACCGTCCATCGCGACACGCTGGTTGGTGTCCTTGATAGCCGGATTGGCGAAACGTTCGAGCACCACGTCGCGATAATCAGCAAGATTCAGCGGACTGGGCGATTCCGGCGTATCGAGACAGGGAATCACGTCATTGCTGACATAGTTGAAGGCCAAGCGGCGGATTTGCGGGTCGTGAGTTCCCTCATGAATAAAGTCGTAACCGCGCAGCGTACCGGCCCAGGCAATACAACTGTGGGTGGCGTTGAGGACGCGGATTTTCGCTTCCTCGTAAGGCATCACATCGGACACCATGGTAACGCCGACCTTTTCCCAGGCCGGCCGGCCGGCGATAAAGTCATCTTCCAGAACCCACTGGATAAAAGCCTCGCTCATGATGGCGGCGGGGTCATCACGACCGCTTGCCTGCAACACGCGCTGTTGTAATTCGGCTGGCGGCCGAGGCGTGATACGGTCGACCATGCCGTTCGGTGCAGAGGTGTTTTGCTGCACCCATTGCAACAGTCCGGTATCGCCCTTGCGTTCCAGAAACTGGATGAAACCCAGATAAAACCGTTTACCGTTACTGCGCAGATTGTCGCAGTTCATCAGCGTCAGCGGACCGGCGTTGGCTTGCATGCGGGCCGTCAGCAGCACTGACAGGGCGCCGTAAATCGTGCATTGCGTCTCGCCGGCGAGGTCGCTGCCAAGGTCTTTGTAACTGTCGTCGAGCCGGTCGTGATCATCGAGATAATAACCCGCCTCGGTCACAGTGAAGGAGATGATACGGGTGTCCGGCTGTTTCGCGATGGCTGTGAGACCGGCGAGTTTTTCGTCCCATTTGACGATTGAACGGATCGCAGTGATGGTCTGGTAGCTGTATTGTTCGTCCGGCGTAACCGTTTCCAGTGTGTAGGCGCCGCCGCTGGCGATGAGCGCATCAATCGTCGCCTGCATATCGGGGCGGATATTGCCGCCGGCAAGTTGCCAGCGGGTATCACCCAGATTATGCAGTTTTTGCAGATAAACCGCCTGATGAGCGCGGTGAAATGAGCCGAGGCCCAGATGTAACTGCGTATAAACCGGCGTTTCCTGGCTCATCATGTCGCCGCCTGACCAGCCTTGCGGATCGTCTTTTGGTCACTGCTGAAATAATGCATGTGTTGTTCGGACCAGCCTACGCCGATGGTGTCGCCGACCTGCAGATTCAGGCGGTCATTGCGGCGCAGGATCAGCGGCGCTTCGAGTTGTTGTCCGACATTGACGTGCAGCAGGGTTTCATTACCCAGTGCTTCGACCAGTTCGATACTGCCGGAGAATTTCTGCTCACTGTCCGACGCCAGTTCAAGGTGCTCGGGGCGGATGCCGACAGCACTGACGCCGTTCGGCAGGTTGTGGAACAAACGCTCAGGCAGAATATTCATGGGCGGCATGCCGATAAACTGCGCGACGAACTGGTTGGCCGGTTTATCATAGAGTTCCAGCGGCGTGCCGACCTGTTCGATGTAACCATCGTGCAGTACCACGACACGGTCGGCCAGCGTCATCGCTTCGACCTGGTCGTGGGTCACGTAAATCGTCGTCGCGCCGAGATCACGGTGCAAACGGGCTATCTCGACCCGGGTCTGACCACGCAGCGCGGCATCGAGGTTGGACAAGGGTTCGTCAAACAGAAAGACCTTCGGTTGACGCACGATAGCGCGGCCGATCGCCACCCGTTGACGCTGTCCGCCGGACAGCTCCTTGGGCGTGCGCTTCAGATACTCGGTAAGGTTCAGTTTGCTTGCCGCTTCGGCGACTTTTTTATTGATCTCTGCAGGGTCAACCTTGGCAAGCCGCAGGGCAAACGACATATTGTCCTCGACCGTCATATGCGGATACAGCGCGTAGGACTGGAAAACCATTGCCAGATCACGCTTGGACGACGGCAGGTCGGTGATATTGCGGCCATCCAGCAGGAGATCGCCTTCGTTGATTTCCTCCAGCCCGGCGATCATCCGCAACAGGGTCGATTTTCCGCAGCCCGACGGGCCGACGAAAACGATAAACTCGCCTTTCTCGATCTCGAGATTGACACCTTTGATCGCCTTGTGCGATCCGTAAAATTTTACGACGTTTTGTAATTCTAGAAATGCCATGGGAATACTCCGCTTGTCTATTTGACGGCGCCAAAGGTCAGGCCTTGTACTAATTGTTTTTGACTGAACCAGCCGAAAACGACGATAGGTGCTATGGCCATCAGGGATGCCGCGGACAATTTCGCCCAGAACAGGCCTTCAGGACT
>JAGRHW010000448.1 GCA_020444765.1 Gammaproteobacteria bacterium
AAGCACCAGCACCCCGGCCGCAACGCCTGCTCCCGCTGCCAAGGAAACTGAAACCGCAACTACAACCACCAGCCCGGTGCGTGACGAAACACCTCAGAACTGATCGCCGGACAAAAGAAAAGCCCGGCGAACAGGCCGGGCTTTTTCAATCACAAGGTAAATCAGTTCAATAAAAACCGGTCAGCTGGCGCCTCCGTTTTTGCCGGACGGGTTGGTAAACTGATCATTGAGCTTCTGAACGAAATCCGAGGCGGCTTCGATAACGCCGGCCACCGTGGCTTTGGCCTGTTTGTTCCAGCCGATCGGTTTTTTGCAGAACACACTGCGGTAAAAACGGGTGTTTTTGCGAAACGCGTTCATATAGAGCGCATCCGGCGTACCCGGCATTTTGCGTAACATCCGCTGAGCTATCTTGTTGCGGATGATGAAATGCACCGCAAAGAAGCCGCCGGCCATGACCAGAATAAACAGGATCGCTGAAACGGGGTCGGTAAAAAACGACAGAATCAGCGTTGCCAGGCCGCCCAGCCAACCCATGCTGATGGCAAGAAACAGAATCAGCAGAAACAAGCCGCCAAAGATCACTGAATCGGCAATCACGACATAGCGTCCCCATTTCTGGATCAGGGCCGATACCGCCGGCATATCGACCTGAGCGATTTCCCGTGCTTCTTTTTCCAGCGCCCCGACGACACGGTAGGCGCGTTCCACCTCGACCTGCTCGATGCGCTGCATGATTTCAGTCAGATCGTGGTCGCGTTTCGACTTGAAGCGTTTTGCCAGCTCTTCGCTGGGAAACGGCAATGCCGCATCTTCATTGTAAATGGTATAAAACCGCCCCGCGGTCAGGCCTCGTTGGGACAAGGCCCGTTGCCAGGCACTGACGACATCTTCCGAATTATCCTCGCGGGCGGCAGTATCGATTTGATTGAGGATATAGAGAAATTTGTTGGAATCCGATCGATTGATCGTATCTTCTACCAGATGCCTGAGCGTATCCTGCATGGCGCCCGGTTCCGGATGACGCGCATCGAAAAAGACCAGCACCAGATCCGACAGATCGACTATATGATCGGTGATTCGCAGAGTCGAGGTGCGTTGCTGATCGGCATCGAATCCGGGTGAATCTATAATGATTTTGCCGTTGACGGCTTCAGAATTGCTGACCTTCAGTTGCAGATAAGCGTCTATACGGCTGCCTTCACCCGCCGCAACTTTCTCGATTTCGTCACTGATCTTATAAAAAGGGAACCGCAGATCCGAATCCAGCGCCAGCCCAGGCAGAACCTTACCGGCGCTTTCCTCGCCGTAGCAAATAACCGTGAACTTGTCATCGACAGCCTGGTTGCCGGTTTTTTGTAATTTGACTCCGAGATAGGAATTGATGAACGAAGATTTACCCGCTGAGAAGGTTCCGAGGATCGAAACCAGCGGCCACCAGGGAATCTGCAGGGAATAAGAATCGTCGGTTTCCAGCAACCCGGTGTCATAGCCGACTTTGTCGAGTTCTTTAAAATGACTTACAGTGCCGAGCAGAACGGGATTTTCCTTTTGCAGATGGTGCTCAAGACTACTTAGTCGTTTTACCAGGGAGCTATCGGGGCCAGCCATTTACCTGTCTCCATGTCGGGGTTATTCAAAACCACCAGTCTAGCATTTTGCCGGCTCGTGGTATGTAACAGATGTCGTAACAGACAACGCCCGGCACAGCGGTCGGTTCAAAGCCTGTCAGGATCTCGGTAGAGTACATTCGCCAGATGCAGCATTTCCTGTCCTGCTTTGCTCAACGGCCCCATTTCGAAAACCGCCAGCCCTTCGGTGAAGGAGCGCCGGTAAGCGGTTCGCTGATAAAGCCGCTGCGTCAGCGTTTTGATGCCGGGCAGCTGCTTGAGCGCCTCTTCGGCTTCATCCGTCTCGGTTACCGCGTAATGCGTATCCGCCCGATTGACGAAAGCCAGCAGTTCCGGACTGTTGCCATCGGTGTGTTCCTCGATCATCCGGATAAACCGTTGGGTCGACCAGATGTCGGCCTGCGAGGGTTGCACCGGAATCAGTACACGGTCCGCCAGAGCGATCGCATGGTAAGTGACGTCAAGCGTTGAACCTCCGGTATCGACGAGTATGTCCAGCGATGATTTGTGCCGCGCCAGTCGTTGCAGATCATCGATTGAATCATACGCTGTCAGTTCAGGTTCGAAGCCTTCCACAGAACGGACTTCGATGGCATCGGTCAGGGTTTTTTGTGGATCAAGATCGAACAGGACCACTTTACGGTCGCTGTCAAACAGCCAGACTGCAAGATTGAAAGCCAGAGTGCTTTTACCGACCCCACCCTTCAGGTTGGCGATCACCGTCAACATGACTGTCCAACACTTTTCCGTGTCTTAAAATGGCATCGGGAAAGAGAAGTTGAACGGATTGAAGCCATTGTTATTCGAAAAAGGCAGCGGCGCGCCGTAACCGCCGGGATAACCATAAGGCGATACATAAGGCGTTGCATATCCATAAGGCGCGGGTAACAGCGTCTGAGGTGCAACCATATAGCCTTGCGGGACTGTCTGATACGGATAATAACCACCATAGTAAGGTGTATTTACCTGAGGCGCGGATTTGTACGCCCCATAGGCCGATGATTCCGGCGCTGAGGGAGCCGGCGTTGCCGCTGCAGCCCCCCAGGGATTACCCGTTGCCAGCCCGGGTGTTTGCGGGTCGGTTTTCGGGGTGGGCTCTTCCCAGGGACTGGCCTCTCCGGTGGATAACGGCGGATACAGACCCGGATTGACATCAGCCGGATTAGCCTGCCCATAACCGGCGGCGTTGGCCCCACTCACAAACAAGGCTGATAATACAAGCAGAGTAAGCCTGGAATGTCGACGAATAGTGATAGATAGCTGCTTCATATCTGTACTTCTGGTTTTACTTTCATTAAAAAAACGTTTGCCCATCTCCAGAGCTCCTCTAATTTGCATCGTCCTGATTATCTGATTTGAGCCTGATCCCCTTGCGCCCACTGGCTTTT
>JAGRHW010000449.1 GCA_020444765.1 Gammaproteobacteria bacterium
ATTTGTCACAGGCGTCGGAAGCATTCGAGATCAATTCACGCAGAAAGATTTCCTTGTTTGAATACAGCGAGTGAATCATCAGCTTCAGGAGCTGACTGACCTCGGTCTGGAATTCCATTTTTTTGTTTTTTTCCGTTTCGTTCATTGGGCTAAGGTCTCCCGATTAAATTTGAATGGATGCAGGTGAATGTGTGCGGATATGGGGGCGAAGCAGGGATTTTCAAGCAGGCCGGGACATTGCAAAACACCCTCCCGCAAACGAAAACAGCCGGGATTTCCCGGCTGTTTTACTGTCGGCTGACAAGCAGGCCTAGAGCTTTTCCTTGATACGTGCGGCCTTACCGGTCAGATCACGCAAATAGTAAAGCTTGGCGCGGCGCACCTTGCCGCGGCGCTTGACATTGATCTCGGCAACCAGCGGGCTGTAAGTCTGAAATACCCGCTCCACGCCTTCGCCGTGGGAAATCTTTCGGACGGTAAACGCTGAATGCAAGCCGCGATTACGCTTGGCGATCACGACGCCTTCGAAAGCCTGCAGACGTTCACGCTCGCCTTCCTTGACTCTGACCTGAACCACTACCGTGTCACCCGGTGCAAAATCAGGAATGGTTTTTGCCATTTGCTCGGCGTTTATCTGGTCGATGATCTTGCTCATTTTTTTACTCCAAATGTCTCGCGTTCGTGAGCGGCGGCTGGCCGTTCACCTTGGTTTTTCTGATCGTTTTCCAGGTCAGCCCGATATTCATCGAGCAGACGTAATTGTTCCCGGTTTAGTTTCTCGGGCAGCAAATCCGGTCGTCGCTGCCAGGTCCGGCCCAGGGCCCGGGATTTTCTCCAGTTCTCGATTGCCGCATGATCACCGCTCAACAACACCGGTGGTACCGCTTGCCCGTCGAACTCTTCGGGCCGCGTGTAATGCGGACAATCCAGCAGGCCGTCACTGAACGAGTCCTGCCGCGCCGAATCCTCATGCCCGAGCACATCCGGCAACAGGCGGCTGATAGCGTCAATCATCACCATCGCCGCCAGCTCGCCACCGCTGAGGACGAAGTCGCCGATGGAAATCTCCTCATCGACCAGCGTTTCGATCAGCCGTTCGTCGATACCTTCGTAACGACCGGCCAGCAAAATCAGCGCTTCGCCGCTCTCCGCCAGCGCAGACACGCGCGGCTGATCCAGCGTTTGTCCCTGCGGACTCAGGTAAATCACCCTGGCCAGCGGCTGGCGCTGCCTGGCTGCCTGAATCGCGGCTTTCAGCGGCGCGGCCATCATCACCATGCCAGGGCCGCCACCGTAGGGCCGGTCATCGACCGTGCGCCGCGCATCCGTGGCAAAATCCCTGGGATTGAATGTTTCAACATTCAAACGACCAAGCGCCACCGCTTTGCGAACAATCCCCACTTCCAGCAGGCTTTCGACCAACGCCGGGAAGATCGTAATGACGGCGATATTCATCCGACCCTAAAAATCCGGGTCCCAGTCCACTTCCATGCGGCGGTTTTCCATATCGATGTCCTTGATGACCTGCTCCCGTATCCAGGGAATCAGGCGCTCCCGGTCTGCCTTGACCACGATGACATCATTGGCGCCGGTCGCAAACAGCGAACTTATCAGGCCTAGCGCCACACCGTCCGTGTTAACAACCTCCATGCCGATCAGGTCCGACCAGTAATATTCGTCACCGGCCAGCGCCGGCAGCTCATCGCGACTGATCGCGATCGTCCGGCCAACCAGCAGGCTCGCGGCGTTGCGGTCGTCCACGCCCTTGAACTTTGCGATCACGCCCTTGCCGTGACGTTTGCCTTTTTCCAGTTCAACCGGGCTCTGCTCGCGTCCGTTGAGCAACGACCAGTTTTTGTAATCGAGTATGCCCTCGCGTGGATCGGTATCGGAAAAAACCTTTACCCAGCCCTGTAAGCCGAATACCCCGGATACCTTACCCATCGGCACCAGCTTGCCATCAGCATCGTGCATCGCTAATCCGCAGACCGCTCAGCATCCGTCCGTGACAGCCGGAAGTCTCAGCTGGCTGAAGCAGCCGCTGTTTTGCGATAGGACTTGACCAACGAGGCTACCCGCTCACTCATTTGCGCGCCGTTCCCGACCCAGTGATCGATACGATCCAGAGCGATATTGAGCTTCGGATCATTACCGCGCGCCACCGGATTGAAAAAACCGACACGCTCGATATAACGACCATCGCGACGATTACGGCTGTCAGTGACGACCAAACGGTAGAAAGGCTGCTTTTTGGCACCGCCACGTGAAAGACGAATAGTTACCATCTATGAATTCCTGCCATCGTGATAGACAAAAAACGCCCGGACTGAGGGCGCAATAAAACCGGCAAGTTTACCGGATTTCAGAGAAAAATAAAGAGGCTGCTGAAAAGTTTTTCAGACCGGGGCTACAAACCCATGCCGGGTGGCAGACGGCCCTTGAGTCCGCGCATCATTTTGGCCATCCCGCCACCGGACATTTTCTTCATCATCTTGCTCATTTGCGCATGCTGCTTCAACAGGCGGTTGACGTCCTGCACCTGAGTACCGGAGCCGGCAGCGATGCGCTTGCGCCGCGAGCCTTTGATCACGGCCGGAAATTTGCGCTCATGCGGGGTCATGGAGTTCACAATGGCGATCATCCGCTTGAATTGCGTATCGTCCGCCTGTGCCTTGACCGCATCAGGCAGGTTGGCGGCACCCGGCATCTTGTCGAGCAGACTGCCGATCCCGCCCATCTGCATCATCTGCTCCATCTGATCACGCAAGTCGTTCAGGTCGAAACTGCGGCCTTTCTTGATCTTTTTCGCCAGTTTTTCGGCCTTGCTCTGGTCGACCTTGGCGCTGACCTCCTCGACCAGGCTGACCACATCGCCCATGCCGAGAATCCGCGAAGCCACCCGATCCGGATGAAAAACCTCCAGCGCATCGGACTTTTCTCCAGCGCCGATAAACTTGATCGGCTTACCGGTGATCATCCGTACCGACAGGGCCGCACCGCCACGCGCATCGCCGTCG
>JAGRHW010000044.1 GCA_020444765.1 Gammaproteobacteria bacterium
TGGAAACCTGGTGGAATCATTTCGATACTGACAGCAGTGCCGGGGTATTCGTGCCGTTGTGCGGCAAATCGCTGGATATGCTCTGGCTGCTGGAGCAGGGGCACACGGTCACCGGCGTCGAACTCAACGAACCGGCGGTAAGCGGTTTTTTCAGCCAGCACGGGATTTCGTTTGTCAAGGAGGCGCAGCCGCCCTTTACGAGTTATCGCGGTGATGGACTGGATATCCACGTCGGGGATTTCTTCAAACTGCCGGCATCGTTTATTGCCGGCAACCGTCTGGTTTTCGACCGGGCGGCGTTGATTGCCCTGCCGCCGGCGATGCGTATCGATTACGCCGACAAGTTGCGTGAAATACTCGCGCCCGGCTGCAAGATATTCCTGATTACGGTGGTTTACGATCAAAACGCGATGAACGGACCGCCGTTTTCCGTCCAGGATGATGAGGTTTACAAACTGTTTGATAACGGTTTTGAAATAAAAAAAGTCAATGCGTCCGACGATCCGTCGCTGTTGGGCGGGCTGGCCAAGCGCGGTCTGAAAGAGCTGGCGGAGAATGTTTTTTTTCTGACCAGAACGGACTGAACGAGTTTATTTAACGACAAGCGGGATTTCATTTCATGCCGACAGTTCTGAAAAAATCCATCGGAATCGTCCTTTTGTTTGCGACGATCGGGCTGGTTTCCTGGCAAGCCCTGTTTGTTATTTAGGACGTGCCGATGGTTGCAGAATCCTACGCGCCGAACAAACGCAAACCCCCGCTCAAGGGCGTGCTGCTTTACCTGCTGCCGTTGCCGCTGTTGCCAGCCGCGCTGCTGGCCTTGAGCAGCGGCAATATTACGCGTGTCATCGGCAGCGGAGTTGGGTTTGCCCTGGCGATTCTCGGCGCCTCACTGGTCCGTCGCGGCATTGTCATAGAAGCGGAATCGGCCCGGCGCAAGATCCGCCGGCGCGCCAGCCGCGTGCCGTACAAGCTGATCGGCGGTCTGTGCGTTGCCGTCGCCACCGGTGTGGTGACCTGGCTGACGCTCGGCAAGGGTATACCGCAAAGCGTCTTGTATTCTCTGGCCTGCTTTGCCGGTAGCTATCTGTATTACGGGTTTGATCCGGCACGCAAGGATCCGGAAATTTCGGCCATCGGCATTACCTCCGAGGAAGTGCTGGATCTTCTGGAGGAGGCCGAGAAAAAAATTCTGGGTATCGAGGCCTCGCGCAAGAAAATCAGTAATCGGGAGCTTAATGACCGCTTGCGCAGCATCATCAAGGGTGCGCGTAAAATCCTCACCATTATCGAGGAAGACCCGCGCGACGCACGCCGGGCGCGAAAGTTTTTGCGCGTCTATCTGGACGGCGCCCAGCAGGTGACCGAAGGCTATGCGCGTACCCATACAATGGGTGATTCGCCGGAGCTTGAGGAAAACTTCCGCCGCGTACTTGGCACCATCGAAACGGTTATCGAAGAACAACAGCAGAAATTGCTGGAAAACAACCTGTCCGAACTGGACGTCAACATCGAAGTGTTGCAGATGCAGCTGGAAAAAGAAGGTGTTATCTGATCGATCCATCGACCGGAAATCCCGGCAGTACCGGTCCGTTAATCAACAAGCCTGAGACAGGCAAGCGAAGCAGGAACTGACAATGAATGATGAAACCCAAAATCCAGGTCGTGAAGCCGTGGTTGACGAAGTGCCCATGTTGCCAGGTACGGAACTTCTGCCCGAGATAGATCTCGGCCAGAAGCCGGTCGTCTATGCCGAGGTGCAGGGCGAGGAAAAATCCCGGCTCGATCAGTTGATGGATGAAATCGACCTGTCCAACAGCAACTCGATTATCTTTTTCGGCAGCAAGGCGCAGGAGCAATTGACGACGATTTCCGACAGTATGCTCGAAGGCGTGCGCAACAAGGATGTCGGTACTGCAGGGGCGTCCCTTAATAACATGGTATCCATCCTGCGCGGATTCGATATCGCCGGCCTGGACCCGAACAAAAAGCCGGGATTTTTCGCCAGGCTTTTCGGCCGGGTCAAGCCGGTGGCGCGCTTTATCCAGGAATACGAAGGCGTGCGTCAGCAGATCGATACCGTCACCGATGATCTGGAATCGCATAAAACACAGTTGCTGCGCGATATAACCTCGCTGGATAAGCTCTACGAAGCGAACCTTGATTATTTTCATGATCTCGAACTTTATATCGCGGCCGGTGAGGAAAAGCTGCGTTATATCGACGATAACATGATTCCGGAACTGGAAAACAAGCATAAGGATTCCGAAGAAGTGCTGGATGCGCAGGCTTTACGGGATTTACGCTCCGACCGCGACGATCTCGAGCGCCGCGTTCACGACCTGAAACTGACCCGCCAGGTTGCCATGCAGGCATTGCCAAGCATTCGCATGGTGCAGGAAAATGACAAGGGTCTGGTCAACAAGATCAACTCGACGCTGGTCAATACAGTGCCCTTATGGCGTCAGCAACTGGCCCAGGCGGTGACCATTTTCCGCTCCGGGCAGGCCGCCAAGAGTGTCAAGGCCGCGACGGATCTGACCAATGAGCTGCTGGAGAAAAACGCTGAAAACCTGCGTACCGCCAACCGGGAAGTGCGTGAACAGATCGAGCGAGGCGTTTTCGATATCGAGGCGGTAAAACGCGCCAACGAAAATCTGATCGCCTCGATCGAGGAAAGCCTGCAGATTGCCGATGAAGGCAAGCGCAAACGCGCCGAGGCCGAAACGCAGCTGCAGGATCTCGAAGGCGAGCTGCGCAAATCGCTGGCTTCCGCGCATGCCAGCAAACCCGCTGCGGCAACGACAGAAACAGGTGTATCCACGGGGGCTTGAAGATGGGTTTTTTTGACCGGCTTTTTGGCGAATTTATCGATGTCATCGAATGGACGGATGACAGCAACGACACCATGGTTTACCGCTTTGAGCGCTTTGGCAACGAAATAAAATACGGCGCCAAGCTCACGGTTCGCGAATCGCAGGAGGCGGTTTTCGTCAACGAAGGTCAGATTGCCGATGTGCTTGGGCCGGGTATCTACAAACTGGAAACCAACAACCTGCCGGTTCTGACGACAATACAGCACTGGGACCACGGTTTTAAAAGTCCGTTCAAGGCCGAGGTGTATTTTTGCAGTACCCGGCGTTTTACCGATCTCAAGTGGGGCACCAAAAATCCGCTCATGCTGCGTGACGCGGAATTCGGTGGCGTGCGCTTGCGCACTTTCGGTACCTATTCGATAAAAGTCAGTGATCCGGTCAAATTCATTCGTGAAATTACCGGCACCGACGGCGTTTTCACGGTCGATGAAATCAGCGACCAGCTGCGTAATCTGATCACCTCGCGTTACGCGACGGTGCTTGCCTCGTCGGGTATTCCGGTGCTCGATCTGGCGGCTAATTACGATCAGCTCGGCGAGTATCTGACCAAGCGTATTGCGCCGGAATTCGAGGAATACGGTCTCGAACTGTCGAATATGCTGGTCGAGAATATCTCGCTGCCGCCGGTGGTCGAAAAAGCGCTCGATAAACGGACCAGCATGGGCATGATCGGCAATCTCGACAATTACCTCAAATACCAGGCCGGTGAAGCGGTGGAAGCGGCGGCGGGCAATCCGGCCGGCGGCGCCAGTGAGGGAGTCGGCATGGGGGTGGGTTTTGCGATGGCCAACCAGATGGCCGAATTCATGAGCAAACGCGATCAGCAGGAGGCCACGCCGCCACCTCTGCCGACGCTCAGCAGTTTTCATATCGAAGTCGATGGTCAGGCGGTCGGTCCGATCAGCGTCGAAGATCTGCGCCGCAAGATCACCGCCGGTGAAGTACAGGCGGAAACGCTGGTCTGGTCGCCAGGCATGGCCGAATGGAAACCGGCCGGCACCGTGATTGCCCTGTCTGGCGTGTTCGGAGAAATCAAACCACCGCCGTTACCGAACTCGGAATAAGTCAGGGACGGAGTTGCAAAGTGGCTGATTACCCGCTGGGCGAACTGACGACCCGGGAGCTTACGCATTCGCGTTTCCCCTGTGAGCAATGCGGTGCTTTGCTGAAATACGACATCGGCACCACCGATCTCAAATGCAGCTATTGCGGGCACAGCAATACCATCGTCAATTCCAGCGAACCGATTCTGGAATACAATATCCATCACGCCCTGCGTGAGCTGGAACGCGCCAAAATCCTTGACCCTGAAATCACCGTGGTACGTTGCAACACCTGTGCAGCGGAGTTCGATCTCGATCCGAACTCCCATGCCGGTGAGTGTCCGTACTGCGGCACTACCGTGGTTACGGGGACCGGGCATGTAAAACCGATCAAACCCAAAGCGCTGCTGCCGTTTGCCATCTCCGCCGATCAGGCCCGCGATTCCTACAAAAAATGGCTATCCGGTCTCTGGTTTGCACCCAATGCCTTGAAAAAATATGCCCGCGAAGATCAGAAACTCAACGGCGTGTATATCCCGTACTGGACGTATGACAGCAGTACGCAAACCGCTTACACCGGTCAGCGTGGTGATGTCTATTACGTCAGACAGAGCTACACCGCGGTGGTCAACGGCAGGCAGGTCCGGCAAACCCGTATGGTGCCGAAGATCAGATGGACGCCGGTCAGCGGGCGTACGCATCGCCACTTCGACGATGTGCTGGTCGGTGCGAGCCGTTCCCTGCCGCGCCAGATCATGGACTGGTTACAACCCTGGGACCTGGAAAACCTGATTCCGTACACGGAAGCCTATCTAAGCGGTTTCAACAGCGAGATCTATCAGGTCGATCTGGATGAGGGATTCAATCGCGCCAGGCAGATCATGGACAACGCCATTCGCAGCGATGTAGCGCGGGCGATCGGCGGCGACCAGCAGCAAATTCACTCGGTCAATACGCAACACAGCGAGACCACGTTCAAGCATGTGCTTTTACCCCTGTGGTCGGCGGCTTTCCGGTTTCGCGGCAAAACCTATCGGTTCGTGGTCAACGGCCGTAATGGCAAAACACGGGGTGAGCGGCCCTGGAGCTTTATAAAAATCAGTCTCGCGGTGCTTGCCGGCGGTACGGTTCTGACCGGGTTTTTATTCTTTGCCGCCGCTAATGGAAATTTCAGCGAATTCGGCTCCGGATTCGAGCAGTTCCCGCGCAGTTATCCGGTGCCGCAATATCGCAATTAACAGCGCTTGTGCCAGATGCTGTAAACCGGGCCCGTGCGTTTGGCAATGCTCCGCAACGATTGACCTGACTCGGAGCGAAGTGGATACTCAATGCTGATTTTCCTGCAGAGACAATTGCATGGCTGAAACCCGTATTGCCGGCCGCAGCCTGGTTGAAGGGCGTGGGGAGGGCCGGCTTTTGCTGGCGCATACCGGTCTGAGTTTCTGGGGCGGCGTCGATCCGCGCAACGGCGACATCATCGATCACCATCACCCGCTCTACGGACAAAACCTGGCGGGGCGGGTGTTGGCAATTCCGGGCGGACGCGGTTCGTGCTCCGGCAGCGGCGTGTTGCTGGAGCTGATACTCAACGGTCACGCCCCGGCTGCGCTGGTATTCAGCAGTGTTGAAGAAATTCTGACGCTTGGCGTGCTGGTCGCGGATGAGATGTTCCAGTGTTCCCTGCCGGTTCTGCGGATTGAGGAAGACGACTTTGCCCGTTTGCGTGGCGATTCATTTGCGTGTGTAAATAATACGGCTCTGACCCTTTTTGAACAGCCACCGGACGATCACGAGCAGGTCGTGTCGAGTGATTCCTTAAACTCCAAGGAGGCTGTCGAATCAATCGATCTGGAGGAAATCGATCGCGAGCTGCTGAACGGCAAACACGGCAAAGCGGCGCAAACCGCCATGCAGATCGTGTTGCGTATGGCCGTTTTGCAGGGCGCGAAAAAACTCTTGCCGGTCAGTCGCGCGCATATCGACGGTTGTATCTATACAGGTCCTGCCAGCCTGCGTTTTGCCCGCCGGCTTGCCGATTGGGGGGCCAGAGTCAGTGTCCCCACCACGCTCAATGCGATTTCCGTCGACAAGCGCCACTGGCGTGAGCAAGGCGTGGATCCGGCCTTTGGCGATCCAGCAAGCCGGCTTGCCGATGCTTATCTGGACATGGGCGCACAGCTGAGCTTTACCTGTGCGCCCTATCTGCTGGACAGCGCGCCTGTGTTGGGTGAGCAAATCGGCTGGGCGGAATCCAATGCGGTGATCTATGCCAACAGTGTTATCGGCGCACGCACGCAAAAATATCCGGATTATCTGGATATCTGCATCGCGCTTACCGGCAGGGCGCCAGCGACCGGCAGTCATCAGGAACAAGGTAGAATTGCAAGCCTGGTTATAGAGATGCCTGCCCTGACCGAGCCGGACGATTCCTTCTGGCCACTTGCGGGCTACCATCTGGGCCTGCTTGCCGGACCGGAAATCCCTTTGATATACGGTCTGGAAAAGACCTCGCCGTCGCTGGATGATCTCAAGGCGTTCAGCGCGGCGTTCGCCACGACCTCGTCTTCGCCCATGTTTCATATCGCCGGTGTTACGCCGGAGTCAGGGAAAGAGTCGAACAAGACGATAAATCACAGGAAAAAAGTCAGCCTGCCGGATTTGTTACAAAGCTGGCGGGCGTTAAATACGGCGGAAGACTCGCGGGTGGATATGGTCTCGCTTGGAAACCCGCATTTTTCCCAAACCGAATGCGCCAGACTTGCAGAATTATGTGCCGGCCGAACAAAACATGCCGAGGTCGATGTCGTCGTAACACTTGGGCGGGCGGTCTATGAACAGGCTGCCAATGAAGGTTCCATAAAAGCGCTGGAAAATTTCGGTGTTCGTTTTATTACCGATACCTGCTGGTGCATGCTGCAGGAGCCGGTGATTCAACCGGCTGTGCGGACGCTGATGACAAATTCGGGAAAATATGCCCATTATGCGCCGGGTCTGGTCGGGCGCCGCGTTCATTTCGGCAGTCTGGCGGATTGTGTCGACGCCGCCTGCTGTGCGCGACGTACAGATCGCCCCCCTGCCTGGTTAACAGCTACCGGACATTGATCGTCTTTCACTCTTGAGCGGATTCCGTGCTTTTTAAACGCGCGGCGATCTGTTGCGCCCGTCAGTCGGGACTGGCCCGCATGCAAAATATGGATAGTGTTTGCAGCTTTTGTACTATTTTATCGAGCTTGCGACTCTATGATTAGCCAGGCATGCAGAAGGCTGTTTTCTTGTGCATACAGACGATATTCAAATCAGCTATTCAAAGAATTCTTTATTCAATAAAGAAGAATAAAAGGGGGATCAGATGATCAAGCGTATGCTAGTGACTGCCGTAAGCTCGGCGCTAATTTCCGTTTGCACAAGTGCTGCTGCCGATACCTCGGCCAAGCTCGATGTTGCCAGCGCATATTCCTTGCGCAATATCTTCGGTAAGGGAATCGAAAACGTCGCCAGGGAATTGGATACGATAAGTGATGGCGAGCTGAAGCTGAAAGCCTATGAGCCCGGTGAAATAGTGCCGCCGTTTGAAATTCTTAATGCGGTGTCGTCAGGTTCGGTAGCCGCCGGCTGGAGTTCCATATCCTATTTCTCGGGTACCTTGCCGATTGCCAAACTCTATGGGGCGCTGCCGTTCAGTCCTCCCGCCAATGTGGTCTTTTCATGGACGACAGCCGGAGAAGGACGGAATCTTCTGCAAAAGTCCCTCGACAAATACAATGTCAAGGTCGTTCCGTGTTCCTACCTCCCTCAAGAACCTGGTGGCTGGTTCAATAAAGAGATCAATACAGTCGAGGACTTTAAAGGGCTCTCGATGCGCATTTCAGGTCTGGGCGCGAAAGTACTCAATAAATTCGGTGCCTCCACGCAGCTGGTGCCCGGGAATGAAGTCTATCTGGCGCTTGAAAGAGGTCGTGTGGATGCAGCCGAGTTTTCCATCCCGGAAGTCGACAGTGCGGTGGGCTTGAATGAAATTGCCAAAAACTATTATTTCCCCGGCTGGCAGCAAGGGGCGGGCTGGTTGGCTCTGCTTATCAATAAGGCCCAGTGGGAAAAACTCGGACCCACGCAGCAGGAACGCATAGAAACGGTCTGCCGTTCGAATATTCAGACTGATTTCGACGTGGTCATTCCGAACCAAATGCGTGCCCTCGAGAAACTGCAAAGCTCAGGTGTCAGTATCAAACGTTTTCCCGAACCGGTTTTAAGTGCGCTGAGAGAAGGCTGGAACGAAGTCTTGCAGGAAGAAATGAAAACAAATCCGGAATTCAAGGAAGCCTACACGTCTCTGATCGACCACGAAAACCTGGTTAAGAACTGGTATGAAATGCAGTACATCGGGCAGTAGTGCCGGTGCAAGCAGCAGGCGGGCGTTTGTCGCCTGTTGCTTGCATAAAACAGCCAGACCATTGATTGCTTTTGGGTATATATCGGGAAAGCTCAGTAGCTGGCTGGTCCTTTTAATCATGGCGGCTGTTCTTCTGACCGTACTGATGAATGCGCTGGGCCTGAACATGATTGTCAGTTTTGGCAAGTCTGTCCCTTTGTTTGGTCAGGCTATCACGATTAATTCGATTACCGAGCTGCAGTGGCATCTTTTCGGTTTGCTGATATTGGCGGGTGGCAGTTACGCCATGCACGAGAATGTTCATGTACGAGTCGATATGTTGCACTCTCATATGTCGGATACGGTCAAAAACTGGGTTGAGATAATCGGCCATTGTTTGTTGCTTATTCCCTTTTGCCTGCTGATTGCCTGGCTTTCCCGTCACATGGTTGAGATGTCTTTTATGTCGGGTGAGCAGTCCAGTTACGGGGGATTGACCGACCGCTATTTGATCAAGGCCGCCTTGCCCCTGGGGCTGTTGATGCTGGCGCTTGGAGCCGTCGGCGAAGTTCTCGAGCGGCTTGGGCGCATTATCGAGCCTGCCCGGTCTGTCGAGGAGAGTTCCGATGCTGGGTGAGTACGGTCTGGCTATTCTGATGATTCTTGGCTTGCTTGCCGGAATCTTCAGTGGTTATCCGGTTGCTTTTCTTCTTGGCGGTCTCGGGATTGTGTTTGCGTTTCTGGGTGATATCCCGCTGCCGTTTCTGGGCACGGTGGCGTCCCGTATCTTCGGCGGCGTCATAGAAAACTGGCTGTTGATCGCCATACCGCTGTTTGTCTTTATGGGTTTGATGCTTGAGAAATCAGGTGTCGCCCGCAACCTGCTGCTGACGCTCCAGCGTTTGTTCGGCCCTGTCAGAGGCGGCCTCGCCATCTCGGTCGCGCTTCTCGGCATCGTTATGGCGGCCAGCACCGGTATTATCGGGGCCTCTGTTGTCATGCTGGGTCTGCTGGCGCTGCCGGTCATGCTGAAGCAGGGCTATCGGCCGGAGATGGCTTATGGTGTGGTGGCCGCATCCGGTACGCTTGGTATCCTGATTCCTCCCTCCATCATGCTGGTGCTGATGGGCTCGATCATGCAGATTTCAGTCGGCGATCTGTTCAAGGCCGCGCTGATTCCCGGACTCCTTCTCGGCGGCCTGTATGCCGCTTATCTGCTGATAGCGGCCACTGTAAAGCCGGATTGGGCTCCCCTGGCGCATGAAACCCAGGCTGGGGCGGGCGAACAGGACGACACGCCCTTGGTGCTGGCCCTGGCGCGGGATCTTCTGGGGCCGATCGTTTTGATCGTCGCGGTGCTGGGGTCCATCATGTCGGGTCTTGCAACACCGACAGAAGCGGCGGCGATCGGCGCCGCAGGCGCACTGCTGATGGCGGCAGGGTTAAGAAAGCTGAACCTGGAATCCTTGAGAGACGTCTGTCGCGACACCTCAAAAACCACCGCCATGATCCTGTTTATCGTTATTGGGGCAACCTGCTTCAGCGTGGTTTTCAAAAGGCTGGGCGGTGCCGACATGATTGAAGAAATGATCACCGGGACCGGTCTGGGGCCTTATGGTCTTTTGTTGATGATCATGGCTCTGGTATTTTTGCTGGGCTTTTTTCTTGAATGGCTGGAGATCAGTTTTGTCATCCTGCCGCTGCTGCTGCCCGTTATCGAAACGCTGGATTTTGGTAATGGTCTGCACGGCAGTTCTCTGATGATATGGTTTGCCATTCTTATCGCCATCAACCTGCAGACCAGTTTTCTTACGCCGCCCTTTGGCTATGCGCTGTTTTATCTCAAAGGCATAACCTCGGGCGAGGTTGGCATCAAAACCATCTATAAATCCATCATCCCGTTTGTGGTTTTACAGCTCATCGGCCTTCTGCTTTGCATCCTGTTTCCGTCATTGGTATTGTGGCTGCCCGGTAAATAACCGGGCGTCGTTTTTTAAACCCAAACGGTACACACCGTTCCCGCAAACCCCTGTGCACGATAATGGCCAGCCGGCGTTGAAATTCTATCCGAACGAGACAGGCTGATCCTCTGGCGCGTCTGATATCGTCGATAAGGCAGTTGTCCGCAGGAGTGACTTTCCCTCTTTACTGAATACCGATTTCCCGCCGGAATTTCAGCATTCGGCCTGCGATGCAGGCTGTCTAAGCTGTGAACCGCGTCAGCTTTTTACCCGTCAGGAAGTTCTGTTGGTCAGAGCTGAGCATTGACCTTTGACAAATTTTTTACATATAATAAATCCATTAATTATAAATAAATATTGTGGTGCCGGGCATGCTGGAAAAAAGACTGAACAGAGAACGTGCGTTTGATGGTGGTGCGCACCTGCTTCAGGTTTCCGGGTCCGGGCGTGATTATGTTGGACAGCACCGCATCAGCCAGCAATATCACATGGTTTTTGAAGCTGCAGACGTCGCATCTCACGAATTTGCGGGTATTGGTTTATCGCGAATCCGATACAGGGCTAATACCACGACCCGTTTTCCGAGGTCCAAGGCGAGCTATCTTTTGCAGATAGTCACTCGAGGCCGGTGTCGTTGGCACTACCGGGGCGGGCCGTGTTTGGCGTTAAGTGCCGGCCAGGCCCTTATTAAAAACCCGGAGGATCAGCTGCAACTGTCATGCAATACAGACTGCGAAACTATCTCCGTCAATGTGCCGGGTGAACTTTTGCGCAACGGTTGGTTGGAGCAGTCTGGCCCACTGCCGAGGCAGGGGATCAGTTTTGACCGCTGCGTGGTGGATTTGCATGGAGGAGCCGGCTTGCTGCCGTTTTTGGATCTCCTCTTTAATGAAGTCCGCCACAACGGAGCAGACGCTGGTAATCTGCAGGTTTCCTATCGTGAAATACTCGTCAACAAATTACTGCAACAATTCGGCGCCAAAGCACGAGAGCAAGACGACGGTGACACGTTTGATCGCGGGTTTGCCGAATTGATCTGTTACATTGAAGAGAATATCAAAGAGGAACTGGGTGTGGAGGAGTTGGCCCGTCTGGGGCAAATCAGTATCCGCACCCTGTATAACTACTTTTCCAGGCACTTTTCCCTTACGCCACGCCTTTATGTCAAGAACGCCAAGATGCGCAGCTTACGGGCTGAGCTGATCAATAACACCTGTATTCGAAACGTTACCGAGGCAGCCTTGGATTACGGCTTTACGCACCTGGGGCGCTTTTCCTCGGACTACCGAAAAATGTTCGGTGAACTGCCTTCCGAAACCTTGAAGCGTCAGCGTTGACCGCAGATTTTATCGGTGACCTGGTTAGTGCATTCCATTAAAGCTTGATGGTAAGCGCTGCCGGGACTGACATCGATATCGCCTGCCAGGCCCATGATTGATACGACCGAAGAGACATTGCCGTTTATATCGTATATGGCGCTTCCCATCACGTTGATATCCGGCAAATAGTCGCCGTAGAAACAACAGTAGTTTTGTTTTTTGATTTCCTGCAGGTGGGCGTAGAACGATTCTCTCTGCATCGTCTTGCCCTTATGTCTGGGCAGCGCGGGTGGGGCCTGGTAGAAGCTATCGACTATCTCTTGCATGCGGTTTTCCGGAAGGTTGGCGAGAAAGATCCGTCCCGACACGGAAAAAAACGGTGACAGCTCTATACCCAAACGAACATTGACCGAGACCGGCTGGCTGGCATCGAGCCACTTGATCACCAGAGGTGCGTGACCGTTCCAGATAGTGACCGAGCTGGTTACGTCTCTGCTGTCGTTAAGGATGTCGACAGCCTGAAACGTAAGCTGTATCGGATCAATTCTGCGCAAGGCCGCGACCCCAAGTGTCAGGCTTGCCTCTGCAAGGGAATAGCAGTTGCTGGTGTCCTGGACGATGTAATCCGTGCGCATCAGGCTGACCAGATACTTATACAGACGGCTGGGAGACAGATCCAGCTGTTGGGATAAGGTTTTGAGACTCACCGGTTTGGGCGATTGTGCGATCGTATCCAGTATTTTAAGACCAAGCTCCAGGGAGCCTATGCCCTGCCGGTTGGAGGTTGCGGGCGTCTCGGATGAATCTATATCGGTATCAGAGGTCATTGCAGCTTATCTATCCCGGCTTGTAGAAAACAAACGGTGCATGATGCTGATGCGCCCTGCGTGCTGGAGTGATGAACGGTCAGTCGATTGTTGCAGGCCGTAAACGCCAAGGCGCCATGTGTGCCTGTCCGGAAAGTATGCAAGAGCCTGGTGTGATTTTCCAACAGTGATTTCCCAAATCTGTTTGTATTACCCGACACTGATTAGAGCAGATGAGGGGTTCAGCGGATAGCCAGTGAATGCAGCAATATCCAAATACTGCAAAAAAATTCAATACCCTCGTTTGCAAAAGGTGGATAAGAGTTGCAGATATTGGATTTCGCCTCCGGCCGGCCTGTCTGATTATCTAGGCGGTTTTCGCCGTGGTCAAAGATTCCCGGCATGGGTATTTACCTGAAAAGGATAACTAAGGAGGTGTGGCAATGAAAAAAGGTGTTATGAGACCTGGTCACGTACAGATTCGTGTACTGGATATGGAAAAGGCGATCGCTCACTACCGCGATCTGATGGGTCTGATCGAAGTCGATCGCGACAGCCAGGGACGTGTCTATCTGAAGGGTTGGACCGAAGTGGACAAGTTCTCGGTGGTGCTGCGCGAAGCGGATAGTGCAGGCATGGATTTCATGGGCTTTAAATGCCTTAACGAAGAGGTCCTCGATACATTGCGGGCCGAGCTGATCGAGTACGGCTGCGAAGTCGCAGATATTCCCGCCGGTGAACTCAACGATTGTGGACGCCGTGTCCGGTTTGGCGCACCTTCAGGCCACAGTTTCGAACTCTACGCCAGCAAACAGCAGACAGGCCGGTACGGTATTGGCAATCACAACCCCGAAGCCTGGCCGCGTGACCTGACGGGGATGAAAGCACAGCGTTTTGACCACTGTCTGCTGTACGGTACCAATCTGGATGAAACCTGGGATCTGTTCCGCGATGTGCTTGGGTTTGATCTTTGTGAGCAGGTGATGACGCCGGATGGCAAGCGTGTTGCGCAATTCCTGACCGTAAGCATGAAAGCCCACGATATCGCCTTTATCGATCATCCGGAACCCGGCAAGTTTCACCATGCCTCGTTTTTCCTGGAGACCTGGGACGATGTGCTGCGTGCTGGTGATCTGATCTCCATGACCGATACGCCCATCGACATAGGCCCGACCCGTCACGGTATTACTCACGGTTCGACAATCTATTTCTTCGATCCGTCAGGTAACCGTAACGAGGTGTTCTGCGGCGGTGATTACTTCTACCCGGACCACGAGCCGATCACCTGGGATGCCGACAAGCTGGGTAAGGCGATTTTCTATCATGACCGCGCGCTTAACGAACGCTTTCTTTCTGTCGTAACGTGAGCAACAGCATTAGCGGGCCCTTGTATTAAAGGGCCCGATCAACTCAAGGAGTGAAGGGTCATGAGAGGCCGCAGGTTTGAAAATAAAGTATCTGTTATTACAGGTGCTGCACAAGGGATCGGCAGGGCGACCGCGCTGCAGATGGCGGCGGAGGGTGCCCGGCTGGTACTGGTGGACCGGTCAGAGATCGTACACGAAGTGGCCGATCAGGCGAGTGCAGCCGGCGCCCGGGCGGTAGAGGCGGTAATCGCCGATCTGGAGCATTATTCAGAGTGCTGCCGGGCGCTTGATAGTGCTCATCAGACGTTTGGCGTCATTGATATTCTGGTCAATAACGTGGGCGGTACTATCTGGACAAAGCCTTATCAACATTACGAAGAAAGCCAGATCGAAGCGGAGGTCCGGCGCTCGCTGTTTCCCACCCTCTGGTGCTGCCACGC
>JAGRHW010000450.1 GCA_020444765.1 Gammaproteobacteria bacterium
CCGATCGAGCGGAACGAGAGCCAGCGGAACAGCTCGCCGAAACCGGGAATGTCCTTGCCGCCGCCTTCATTGCGGATCCGCTCGAGCGCTTCGGGGGTCACGTCGCGGCCGGTAATGCCGGTGCCGCCGGTGGTGAGGACGGCATTGACTTCGGGGTCGCGTATCCAGCCCGAGATTACGTCGCGGATCTCGTATTTGTCGTCGCGCACGATGGTTTTTTCGTAACACGTATGACCGGCATCGATCAGCGCATCGCGTAACACCTTGCCGGAGACGTCATCCGCCTCGCTACGACTGTCGGAAACGGTTAAAACGCAGATTTTCAGCGGGATAAAGGAGCGCTCTTGTGACACGTTAGAAGCCTTTGTTTTAGGACGGTCCGGTTGCGTATATTAACAGGCTTCAAGTGCGCTAGAATAGCGATCTTGTTATTGCGGGTGATTCAATGGCGGTTCGACTACAAAAATTTCTGGCCAATGCGGGCCTCGGTTCGCGGCGTGAGATCGAAGGCTGGATTCGTGACGAGCAGATTCGTTGCAACGGGCGACTGGCGGTGCTTGGCGACCAGGTCAGCGAAGGCGACGATCTGACCATCAAGGGCCGCTATCACAAGGTCGTCTCGCAGGGCTATGTCAACCGCAAGGTCATCATGTACCACAAGCCGGAAGGCGAGATCACCACGCGTGACGATCCCGAAGGCCGGCGGACCGTGTTCGAGCGGCTGCCGAAACTCGGCACGGGGCGCTGGATAGCGGTCGGGCGCCTGGACATCAACTCGCTGGGCCTGCTGCTGTTTACCAACGACGGCGAGCTGGCTAATGCGCTGATGCATCCGTCCCGCGAAGTGATCCGTAAATACGCCGTGCGGGTCAAGGGCCAGGTCACCGCCGAAAATCTCGAGCAGATGCGCCAGGGCGTGATGCTCGAGGATGGTATGGCGAATTTCGAGGATATCCGCCATACCGGCGGTGAGCGTTCGAACCAGTGGTACGAGGTGACCTTAAAGGAAGGGCGCAACCGCGAGGTCCGGCGTCTGTTCGCCTCCCAGGATTTGCAGGTCAGCCGTTTGATTCGCGTGCAATACGGGCCGATCGCCTTGCCGAAGTGGCTGGGCCGTGGCCGTTTTCACGATCTGGACAAAAACCAGATTCATTTGCTGCTGCGCGCGGCCGGGCTGGACAAGGCGGCATCGGACGATGCCATGTTGAAGCTGGTTGCCGTTCACCCGCGCCATAAAAGGCGCAGCAAAAAGAAATAACCGCCCCTATGAATATTTCCAAGAGAAGTGTCATGAATAGACTTTTCGGTTTGATCATGCTTTGCCTGATACCGCTTGCCGTTCCGGCCCAGCAGGCCGTGCCCGGAGACAGTCTGGAAAACCCGGGTTATATCGCCGAGCCGGAGTGGTTCAAGGAATCGTTTCTGGATATACGCGAGGACATCAAGGAAGCCGCCGCTGAGGGCAAGCGCGTCATGCTGTATTTTTACCAGGATGGCTGCCCCTACTGCAAAAAGATGATCCAGGACAACTTCGGACAAAAGCAGATCGCCGATCTCTCGCGGCAGTATTTCGACACGATTGCGGTCAATATGTGGGGCGATCGTGAGGTGAAGGATTTTTCCGGTCTTACCGGCACGGAAAAGGAATTCGCCAAGCAGCTCAAGGTGCAGTTTACACCGACGATTTTGCTGCTTGACCAAAGCGGCGAGGTTGCGCTCAGAATCAACGGTTATTACCAGCCGAACAAGTTTATCGCGGCGCTTGAGTTCGTCGGGCAGGGTCTTGAAAAGGAAGGCAGCTTCCGGGATTACTTTGCCAAAACCGACATGCCGGCCGCGAGTGGCAAACTGCACACACAAGAGGATTTTCTGCAGCCGCCGTATAATTTTTCCGAATCGCTCAAAAGTGCAAGCGACCCGTTGCTGGTCATCTTTGAGCAAAAACAATGTCTGGCCTGCGATGAATTGCACGAAGACATCCTGCAACGCCGCGAAACCAAAGCGCTGACCGATCAATTGCAGATCGCGGTGGTCGATATGTGGTCCGACGAAGAACTGCGAACGCCCGATGGCGACACCATGCCGGCCAGAAAATGGGCCGCCAAACTCAAAGCCAATTACGCACCGACCCTGGTCTTTTTCGACAAGACGGGACGCGAGGTATTTCGCGCCGAAGCCTGGCTGAAGGCCTTCCACGTACAATCGGCAATGGAATACGTTACCAGCGACGCCTACCTGCAACAGGCCGAATTCCAGCGTTTTATCGAGGAACGCGCCGATGAACTGCGGGCCCGCGGTATCGAAGTCGATATCATGAAATAAGCGGCCGTTGCCGAACACCATGTGCTAAGCTTTGCGGCCGCTGCGTTTCAGCCATCTGCGGACAGGAAATTATGCCATCAGAAATATTATTCCGGGTGCGGTTTTTCAATCAGAACAAAATCTACCAGGTCTTCGTCAAGGACGTCTATCAGGGTGAGATGTACGGGTTTGTCGTGCTTGAGGATTTTGTCTTCGACGAACACACGACCGTGGTCGTCGACCCGTCCGAGGAAAAACTCAAAACCGAGTTCGAAGGCGTGAAAACCACGTTTATCCCGATGCACGCGATCATCCGCATCGACATTGTCGAAAAACGCGGCACCGCCACCGTGACCGATATCTCCGGCAAGGTGGCGCAATTTCCGTCGCCGATCTACACGCCGAACAACACCGATCAATAACGAGCGGATTAACAATGACCGGACTGCTATCATGTTAAAAGTGGACTTCCGCGTCATCTTTGGGTAAATTGCGCGGCTTGTTAATCGAAGTCCGGTTTCATCAGAGCACGCGCGTGAGCTCCGTCGCAGGGACGACGACGTTAATCACACGCAGTCAACGCAAAACCTCGCGGAGAGGTGTCCGAGTGGTCGAAGGAGCACGCCTGGAAAGTGTGTATACGTTAATAGCGTATCGAGGGTTCGAATCCCTCTCTCTCCGCCAATTCAATAT
>JAGRHW010000451.1 GCA_020444765.1 Gammaproteobacteria bacterium
CGCCTTTATGACGGAAATCTCCGCCGCCGGCAAACTCAAACACCCCAATATCGTCACCGTCTACGACGCCGGGCAGGAACACGAGCTGAATTACCTGGTCATGGAATACGTGCCGGGGCAATCGCTCAAGGCCTACGGCAAAGGTCAGAAACTGTTGCCGCCCTACCGTGCCATCGAGGTGATCATGGAGTGCTGCAAGGCGCTCGATTATGCACACGCGCGCGGCATCGTGCACCGTGATATCAAGCCGGCCAATATCATGCTCGGCAAGGACGGCTCGGTAAAACTGCTGGATTTCGGTATTGCGGTCAGCACCACCGGCGATGACGGCCCGAATGCCGTGGGGCCGACGCTCGGCACGCCCAACTATATGTCACCGGAGCAGATCCGCGGCAAGTCGCTTGGCCCCGCCAGCGATTTCTATTCGCTGGCCACCGTGCTGTTCGAGATGCTCACCGGCAAGCAGTTGTTCAAGGCCAAAAAAGTCCGTGATCTGTTCCGGATCGTGGTCTCGGAAATCGCTCCCAAACTGGCCGATATCCGTCCGGATCTGCCGATCGAGCTATCCGAAGTGATCGCCAGGGCGCTGAACAAAATACCCGAGCAACGCTTTCAGAGCGGCGAAGAAATGGCCGAGGCACTGCGGCCCGTGGCCGAGCAGTTGTTTGTGATGAAAAAGCGCACCGAGGGGCAGTTGTCGATGATCCGGCATTTGCGCACCTTGAATTTCTTCCGCGACTTTAGTGACGGCGAGGTCGCCGTGTTTCTGACCCGCGCGCAACGCCGGGATTGTCATGACGGCGATCTACTGATCGACTCCGGCACGCCGAACCGGGATTTTTCCGTCATTATCAGTGGTGTCGTGGTCGTCCGGTACAAAGGGAATATCACGCGGGTGCTGGGAGAGGGCGATACCTACGGGGAATTCGGTTTTATCCGGGATGACGAAAGCCCGGTGCAGGTCGTCGCCCACCATGATGTATCGGTCCTGAGTGTCGACCCGACCTTTCTCGGCGAACTGTCGCCGAAAATTCATTTACATTTTTACAAGAGAATTTCCGAAGCCCTGGTGCAGAAAATTTCCGCACAGGAACACTTCGAAATCGATCTGGAATTGTCCGAATAAACGCTTTGGTCTGGACAGACTCTTGTCAGTCGGCGTCTATGGCTATTTGCACTTCCTCGCCAAGCAGCCGGGTTTGAAAGGTACGCAGGTTTTTCTCCGCCGGTGCCCGGACCGCCTCGCCCGTACGTAAATTAAAGCTTCCGCTGTGCAGCGAACATTCGATAATGTCACCGCGCATGCAGCCCAGATACAGCGACACTTCCTCGTGTGTGCACAAATCATCCACAGCGCAATAATCGCCGTCGACATTGGCCAGCAGCACCGCGCCTTGAGGCGTCATCACGCGTTTCATCTGACCCGGTTGCAGTTCGTCACGTTTACAGGCGTTGATAAAAATCTTGCTCATTGTTCAATAGGTCCTACTATCCGTTTGGATTGAATCGTTTTGTCTGATAACGGTGATTGTTAAATCAACTCGTGGCAAAACGGGTGACCGAAGTTTAACGCTTGACCTCGATCATTGCGACTCGCGCGATATCTTCGCAGAGTGCGTGCTTTGACACAGATGCGGGAAGTGGCTCATGCAAAAGAATAACTGGTCGGTGGCGATTACCGGCTCCGGCGGCAGCGGCTCGGTAACAGCGGGCCTGATCCTGCTCGAAGCCATCGCCATGAAAGGCCTCTATGGCGTGATGACACGTTCTTACGGACCGCAGATTCGCGGCGGCGAGTCGGCGGTCATGATCCGCTTCGGCACGCAGGAAGTCCAGTCCCAGTCGGACCACTTTGATGTTCTGTTGTCGCTTGACTGGCTGAAGGTCGAGCGGTTTGCCGAAGAGATTCCCCTGACCGCCGACAGCGTGATCATCGGCGAGGCAGCGGCCGGCGAGGTGCCGGCGGTACTCTCGGCGAGCGGCGCGCAGACCCGGCTGGTCGATATGGCCGGGCAGGTTTCGAGCGTGGAGGGCGGTCGTGCGAATATGCTGGCGCTCGGTATTCTCGGCGCCTGGATCGGTTTGTCAGCCGAGCAGTTGCTGGTATCGCTGGACAAGGTGCTCGGCAAAAAATCCGCCGGCGTGCGTGAGGCCTCCCGTACTTGCATTATACAGGGTTTACAGGCTGGAGAGTCGCTGCTGGAATCGCTGGCGCTGACAGACCGTGAGATCGCGGTCAAGCGCTGGAATATCAGTGGTAATGAGGGCAGCGCCTGCGGCGCGCTTATCGGCGGCGTGCGGTTTGTCGCCGCCTATCCGATCACGCCGGCCAGCGACCTGCTCGAATGGCTCGCGCCGCGACTGGAAAAAGTCGGTGGCTCGCTGTTGCAGGCCGAGGACGAACTTGCCTCGATCAATATGGTGATCGGCGGTTCCTTTGGCGGTGTGCCTTCCCTGACCGCGACTTCGGGGCCGGGCTTGAGTTTGATGGCCGAGGCGATCGGGCTTGCGGTTGCGAGTGAAATCCCGCTGGTGGTGGTGAATGTGAACCGCGGTGGACCGTCGACCGGTATTCCCACCAAATCCGAGCAAAGCGATCTGAATATCGCTCTCTACGGCCTGCACGGCGACGCGCCGCATCTGGTGCTGGCGCCGCTCAATATCAAGGATTGTGTCGCCACCACGCAATGGGCGGTGGCGCTTGCGGAAACCCTGCAGGTTCCGGCTATTGTATTGACTGACCAGATGATGGCGCAGGCGCGGGTTATCGTCGATGCGCCGGACTTGTCTTTTGATCCTGTAACACGTCTCCGGGCGGAGCAGGGCGATGAGCCTTATCACCGTTATAAATTACTTGAATCCGGCATCTCGCCGATGAGTGCGCCCGGCGATGCCGGTTTGCAGTACACCGCTGACGGTCTGGAGCACAACGAGAATGGCACGCCGTCGAGTCTTGCCTCCGATCATCTCAAGCAAAGTCACAAAC